>NZ_JBGLYM010000030.1:0-67023 GCF_047303955.1 Pseudomonas sp. Pseusp88
ATTCCACGCCGGCCCCACCCATAACGCCGCCACCGCATTGGCGGCATAGGCCGCGCTGGCGCCCATGCTGATCCATTCGGTCTGGGTGAAGTTACCGTCGTTTTGCGCTTGTCTGGCGGTGGCGTGGACGTTCCATGCGTTCAGGCCGACCAGTAAGGCTGGCAGGGCATTGCCCAGGTTCTGTTCCATCCAGGCCCCGGTGCGTCTGAAGTAGTCGTCGGTGCCTGCGACTTTCAGTTGGAGCATGGCCTCGGTCTGGCCCAGGTCGGCGAGCCAGTTGCCGATTTGCAGGATCGAGATGCGCAGGCGGGTGTAGCCGGAGGCCGTGCCGATGATCTGGTTGGGGCGCCTCAGGAACAGGTGTTTGAGTTGTGCGACCTGCGCATGCAGCGAGCGTCGGGCGGCGCGTTGATCGTAAGCCGTGCCGGGGCGCTGCAAGACGCCTTTGTCGGCGGTTATTTTCTTCTGCACGGTCATGACCTCCAGCAGCCACTTGCGGTAGTAGCGCGGGTAGTGCGGGTCGAAGTACAGCTGGGTGGCCGTGGAGATTTCGGTGGAGAACAGCACCTGGGGCGCGGCGAGGATCAGGGCCAGTTCTTGTTTCATGGCGGGCAACAACAGGCCGCTCAGCCCGTGCCAGGCTTCGCGGGCCTGATTGTTGGCGACCTTGATCAGGGTGTCCATGGCGTGTTTGGCGGTGATGCTCATGTTGCGGTAGAGCTTGCTGTTCTGCACGGTTTCCAGGTCGAAGACGGCCTTGATTTCATTGGTGCGGGTGGCGAGGTTGGTGGCATCGCCCGCCGAGCCGGGTTTCAGGGCGGGCGAGCCGCCATCGCCTTCGCGGCCCTGGTCATCCAGGTTGCCGGTGGCGATGAAGTTGAGCGTCACCTGCCTGATCAGGGCGGCGAGTTCCGGGTTGAAGTTGAACAGCGCCAGGCCAAACAGGGTGCTCGGTTTTTCCGCCTGCCGGCACAACCACTGTTGGCCGTTTTCGCCGTTGCCGAGCAGCGTGTACAGGGCATGGGCGGTTTCCAGCAACTGGCTGGCCTGATCTTCGTCGCAGGTGTCGTGGTAGACCGCCTCGGCGCTGGGGCTGAGTTGGTCGAGCCAGATAAGCAGGTCATGTTCGCTGCGCTGGCAATGCTCTTGCAGGCGCTGCGCCTCGGCGGTGGTCTGGCTCAGGTACTTTTGCGCGTCGTCAAAGCGTACGTCTTCGCGCCAATAGCGTTTGGCGTTCCAGTCTTCAAGGGTTTTTTGCCATTTGCCTCTTTCGGGCAGGTGCCCCCATTTGGCCTTGAACGCATTCTCGGCCGCCGCGATGGTCGAAGCCGCGGCCCAGTTGGCCATGCCCGCCTGATCCCCGGGCGCCAGTTCATGGGCGCGTTCGACCTCATCATGAGCACCCAGCAGGGTGTACAGGTCATCGGTGTAGGCCTGGCGCTGGAATGGATCTTTCAGCGAGGCGGGCATATAGGCATCGGCATCGAAACCGCACAGATTCTGCACGGCCAACGCGCTTTGCAGGTCCTGTTGATGCTGCATGTCGAACTGGCTGTATTCCATGAGCCGACCGGCGAGGTTCATGCTCAGGTCATCGACCATCGCCAGTGGATCATCCAGGGCAATGAACAGCGCGGTGTCCTGCTCCGGGACCCGTCCCCGTACCAGCGCCTCTTCAAACGCGGGCTTGAACGGCGTATCGGCTTCGCTGGCCTGGGTAGGCAAAAGCGTGCTGCTGAAGGTCGGGGCCTGGGCGCCATAGACCAGGATATCCGCCACGCTGTTGCCCAGTTCGGTGATCGGCGCGCCGTGGCTGGCGGTGCCGGTGGTGCAGTACCCCGGCAGATCCACCGCGCGCATCCACTGGTGCTGTTCGCTGGCGCTGATGCGCATCAATTCGCACAGATGCCAGGTCCATTGCACCGGCGAATAGGCGATACGCAGCTGGCTGCGCCGGGGGTAAAGCAGGTACGGGTGGGTTTCGCCGGGGTTATGCCGTACATCCTGGTACAGCTGGGCATCGGTCCACTTGTGGCGGGTGAAGTATTCGCCTTCTACCTGGTACTCATGAAAGGTCTGATCGACGCTGTTCCACACATAGAGCCAGCCGTCGCGCAATTGGCGCAGGGTGTAGCTGCGGCTCTGCAGTTCGGGCAGTTGAGCCGACCAGCCTTTGGGCAGCGGGTTCGGGCCTTGCGGGCGGTCCCTGGTTTGCGGGGACTCGTCCAGGGCATAGCGCACCGGGAACACCGCCACTTCCTGGGCCATCAGCCCGCACTGGCCGCTGCCCATGGGGGCGTTGCTGAACTGCTGATTGCGCCGAGCCTGATTCAACCGGGCTTCTGTCACGGGTGGTCTCATGACACCTCCTTGTTCAATTCAATATCCACACAAGCCTCGTCCATCTGCTGGAGACGCAGTTCAGGTGCGAGCGTCAGTGCATCGGGGCTGCGGGCCAGCCATTGCTGATAGGGCCCGTCGGGGCGCTGGGTAAAGCCATCGCCCCAGCGCAGGCTGTACTCGACCCAGATCGCCAGGCTGCGATCGCTGGCAAGCCCCCACGCCCGAGCTTCATCGAAGCGCTCATCGAACCACTGGCTGAGCTGGCTGTTGTTGATACGCGCCAGAGCGTGAGGATGGCGCTGCTCAAGACCTGAGTGCAGTTGCTCCATGAACCGCCAGCGGGCGGCCTGATCGAGCGCGTTGAGCTGCAGGTCGCCCAATTGAGCGTGGGTATCGACCCACTCGGGCGCTGGCGCAGTGCGAACACTGCTGCACCAGCGCAACGGTTGGGCAGGTTCCCAGGCATGCGGGATTTCGGGCGCATGCCAGGCGTCTATTGGCCCAAGGATGGCGTCCAGGTGGGCGTCTCGATAACTGCCCAGCCAATAGCGTGCGACCAGGGGGTCGGCAAAACGCAGCAGGCCAACGCCGCCCAGCACGTCCGCCGGAGCAAGGAAGCGGCGCAAATGATGGGCGACGGCATTGATTGGCGCGGAACTCGACAGCAGGCAAGCGTCGGCCTGCCGGGCAGCGTTTGCGCGGGTCTCGTCGAGCAGGCTGGATGGACCTTGTGGCGATACCAGTATCGGCCCCAGATCGTGCAGCCCGGCCCAGCGTGTTCCCATGTACAGCGGCACGATGTCCAGGGACTCGCCCCGTTGATACAGGCGAGCAATCGCACCAGGGCGTAACACGCCATCAATCAACAGGAAGTTGGCTTGGGAAACGTTGTTCACCTGGCGTGCCCCTTGGCGGCTTGCACACCGATCTGGCAGCGAAGTATTGCGCGCAGCCGGGGGGTCGGGGCGCGTCGCAAGTCAAAAGCGAAAGGCTGACTGATGGCTTGGCGAAAGTTGAGGGCTGGCACCCGAAGATCATGGGAAAGGCCTTTGATCGGCCGGGCGAAGTGGGTCTGATTGGAGGGCGCAAACATCCGTTGTTACTCGCTCAAGTGACGAACAACGGAAGCTAAAGCAAAAATGCGGGCAACTCTGTAGGTCAAATCCTCAAATGTAGAGGGATTTTTCTTGAAGCAGATTTATTGCGCAGCTTCTGATCAGACCGACCAATCTGCGCTGGCGCCACCGGAGCAGTCGAAGTCAGCCAGCAGCGCAAAAATCCGACAGCAGCAAAGCAGGCGGCCCCGTCAAATAAGGCAGAAACATACGTCAAAACGTCAAAATCTAAAAAGCAAAACGCCAGCTCGAAAGCTGGCGTTTTTCATCACTCAAAGACGCTTAACGCGGCACCGCCGGTTTGCGTTTCGGCGCTTTCGGGCCTTTGCCCTTGGCGGCGTCGATGCGTTCCTTGGCGGCCTGCCTGTTGCGCGCTTCGGCGGCGGCCTTGGCTTGTTCGCGTTTGTCCCACGGCTTGCTGCCGTCGCTGGCGCGAGGTGGCAGGCCGGTGTGCTGGGTCAGGATGCGCGTAGTTTCCTTGGCGACCTTGTGGCTGCCAGCGGGCGTCGAGTTCTTGCGCCGGGCGCTCTGGTAGCTGTCGGTGGTCGGTTGATGCGCAGGAATCAGTTGATCCTTGCCGGAGCCGATCAGGTCGGAGCGACCCATGCGGATCAACGCTTCGCGCAGCATCGGCCAGCCTTTCGGGTCGTGGTAGCGCAGGAAGGCCTTGTGCAGGCGGCGTTGCTCCTCGCTCTTGACGATGGTCACCGCGTCGCTCTTGTAGGTGACCTTGCGCAACGGGTTCTTGCCGGAGTGATACATGGCGGTCGCCGATGCCATTGGCGACGGGTAGAACGCTTGCACCTGGTCGGCGCGGAAGCCATTGCCCTTGAGCCACAGCGCAAGGTTCATCATGTCTTCATCGGTGGTGCCGGGGTGGGCAGCGATGAAGTACGGGATCAGGTACTGCTCCTTGCCCGCCTCTTTCGAGTACTTCTCGAACATGCGCTTGAACTTGTCATAGCTGCCGATGCCCGGTTTCATCATCTGGTTGAGCGGACCTTCCTCGGTGTGTTCCGGGGCGATCTTCAGGTAGCCACCGACGTGGTGGGTCACCAGTTCCTTGACGTATTCGGGCGACTCGACGGCGAGGTCATAGCGCAGGCCGGAGGCGATCAGGATCTTCTTCACGCCCGGCAAGGCACGGGCACTGCGATAGAGCTGGATCAGCGACGAGTGGTCGGTGTTCAGGTTCGGGCAGATGCCGGGGAACACGCACGACGGCTTGCGGCAGGCGGATTCGATTTCCGGGCTCTTGCAGGCGATGCGGTACATGTTCGCGGTCGGCCCGCCGAGGTCGGAAATGACACCGGTAAAGCCTGGCACCTTGTCACGGATCTCTTCGATTTCGCGAATGATCGACTCTTCGGAACGGTTCTGGATGATCCGGCCTTCATGCTCGGTGATCGAGCAGAAGGTACAGCCACCGAAGCAGCCGCGCATGATGTTGACCGAAAAACGGATCATGTCGTAGGCCGGAATCTTTTCCTTGCCATAGACCGGGTGCGGAACGCGCGCATAGGGCATACCGAACACGTAGTCCATTTCTTCAGTTGTCATAGGAATCGGCGGTGGATTGAACCAGACGTCTACTTCGCCATGCTTCTGCACCAACGCACGGGCGTTGCCGGGGTTGGTTTCCAAATGGAGCACGCGGTTGGCGTGGGCGTACAGGACCGGGTCGTTACGCACTTTTTCCACAGACGGCAGGCGAATGACGGTCTTGTCCCGGGTCATGCGCGGGCTGGCCAGGATCTGCACGACCTTGGCTTCGTTCGGGTCCTCAACCGGCCCCTTTTCCTGCTCGATGGCGCACGCCGCAGTGTCCTGGGTATTCACATACGGGTTGATGATCTTGTCGACCTTGCCCGGACGGTCGATGCGCGTGGAGTCGACTTCGTACCAGCCCTGCGGCGTATCACGACGGATGAACGCGGTGCCGCGCACGTCGGTGATGTCTTCGATCTTGTGGCCCCAGGACAGGCGCTGGGCCACTTCGACAATGGCCCGCTCGGCGTTGCCGTACAGCAGGATATCGGCGCTGGCATCGATCAGGATCGAGTTGCGCACCTTGTCCTGCCAGTAGTCGTAATGGGCGATGCGCCGCAGCGAAGCCTCGATGCCGCCGAGTGCGATCGGCACGTGCTTGTAGGCTTCCTTGCAGCGCTGGCTGTACACCAGGCTGGCGCGGTCCGGGCGTTTGCCGGCCATGCCGCCAGGGGTGTAGGCGTCGTCGGAGCGGATTTTCTTGTCGGCGGTATAGCGGTTGATCATCGAGTCCATGTTGCCGGCAGCGACGCCGAAGAACAGGTTCGGCTCGCCGAGCTTCATGAAATCGTCTTTTGACTGCCAGTTCGGCTGGGCAATGATCCCGACGCGGAAGCCCTGGGACTCCAGCAGCCGGCCAATGATCGCCATGCCAAACGACGGGTGATCGACGTAGGCATCGCCGGTGACGATGATGATGTCGCAGGAATCCCAGCCAAGCTGATCCATTTCTTCCCGGCTCATGGGCAGGAAAGGTGCTGGCCCGAAACATTCGGCCCAGTACTTGGGATAGTCAAATAACGGCTTGGCTGCTTGCATGTCGATGACCGGTGTAGTGTTCAGAGAAATTGCGGCCGCGGAATATAGCACAAAATTTAACCAAATCCGACGATGAGCGTCGGATTAACCCCTTCGCCCGTCAAGGGCTGACCAACGGCCCGCCGACTCAGTACGCAACGCGACAGATATCTACCGACCGCGCGCGTAAAACATGCCGTTAGCTTGCCTTTTTTCAAACAAAGGCAATGCCAGCATGACGCAAAATGACGACGACCTCCTGATGACCAGCGAAACCTGGTCCGACTATCAGGCCCTGAACCTGATCGAAACCCGGCTCAATACCTTCCTCGCCGACTTGAGCCTGGAGCAGCGCCAGCGCTATGTGCAGCTTTGCCGCAGCGAACCCCTGGCGCGCAACGAGTTAGCCGAGGCCATCCGGAACTTCAACAGCGCTTTTGAAGAATCTGCCCGCCACGATCTCGTCGCGCTGTTAAGGGACAAGTGCGGGCAGACCCTGGACCTGCACCACACCTGGCTGCACACCCGCCTGCCCGGATACAGCGCCCCCCGCACGCTGTGGCAGGCTGCGAAAGAAAACTTTGCCTTCAACCTGGGTAGCGGCCTGCACTCCGGCCTGGACTTTCAGCGCGCCAGTACCCTTAACAGCCACTCCGGCGATCCCCTCGCGGCGCCTGTCCCCGGCCTGAGCGTGGCGGACTTTATCCAGACCGTGCGCCAATTCGACTTTGCGACCCGCCTGCGCCAAGCGCTGGACGAGCAACTGAAGGCCAGCATCAACCCGTTGGTCATCAACCATTGCGCAGCCTGGTTCGAGCTGGATGTGCTGGAAGCCGCCCGCAGCAAAACCCTCACCGGGCAAGCCATGCAGGACAGCGCCCGGCTATTGCATATGCCACCCGGCACCAAAGGCCTGGAATGGACATTTTTCCACTTGCAGTTCGGCATACCGGTACTCGGGCAGCCGGATACTTTGCCGTTGCCATTCTGCATCATCCGTCTGCCGCACAGCAGCGGCGTGTTCAGCTACTTTCCCCACCGCCCACAAGGCGCTTTGCGCCATCATGCCGACCCGGCACAGGCCATTGAATCACTGCGCGAACAGATCTGTACCGATGCCATGGCCGATCGCATTGAATGGTTGCTGCGTGGGCTTTCCCTTGCCGATCAGGCCACCCTGCTCGGTGAGCTGCAAACCCGGAGCGTGGACCAAAGCCAGCTGAACTGGCTGGCCAAACATCTTTATCAGGCATTCGGCAATCAGTCCGACCCCGCCACGCGAATCCATATTCGCGCCGAACCGGTCAACCCTCGACCACCCAGCCACTCGCTGCTGACGGCCATGGCCATGCGCCAGAGCCGGATCATCGCCGACGATCTGCAACGGCTCACCACACCGACCGCGACCCGTGACGTGCAGCGGGTCACCAAAACCCTGAAATACATCGGCAGCGAAATACTCGAGTTGCTGACCCTGCCCGTCCCCGGCGGGGTCACCGGGCTCAATCGCCTGATGCTCGGCGCGACGCTCGGGCTGCTGGCGTACAACACCCTCAGCGCTGGCGAGGCCCTGGCCCAAGGCCACTCTGCGGATTTTGTTCAAGCCATTGGCGATATTGCCGACCTGGTGATCAGTGGTCATATCCAGGGTATAGGCGCCCGGCTGTCGGCCCAGCGCACCCACCAGCTGATCAAGGCCATGGGCACGCCTCGGGAGGTAGAGCTGAACAATGGCGAGCACCGCCTGTGGCTGGCGGACTTGAAACCGTACACCGATATCGACGCCAAGGTCCTGGATGGCACAAGTGCAGATGAACAAGGCCTGTTCAACAAGCGAAACCGACTTTACGCACTGATTCAGGTCGAGGATCAGACACGCGTCGGCGAACTGTCCCACGATGCGACTCTCAAGCAATACCGCCTCAAGCATTCCGATCCGCAGCAGTATCAGCCTGTTCTACGCTACGACCCGCAACGCGGCTATTGGCGTCTGGCGCCGGTCGATGTCAGCCACCTGACCAGTACCGAGCTGTTGCAGACCATGCTGCGCCCCGACATGCCGACACTGAGTCGTGAGGATATTCAGTATCTACAGATGCTCACCCAGGTGACCCGCGCAGAACTGGAAGCCATCTGGCATGGCGAAGACCGGATTCCTCCGCCCCTGGGACACGTCATCCGCGACCTGCAGTGGCGACGCAGCGTCGATCAACAGCAACAACCACAGCAAAACCCGGACTTGCTCCTGTTGTCGCAGAATCGGGGCGGCGACGGCAGCGTACAAGCCCGACTGTTCAGCGCCTTCAATGCCCTGAACGACCCCAAAGGTCGGCGCATGGCACCGGATGGCGAAGCGCTGCTCTGCAACCTGCTGACCTTGCAGAACGGCTGGCCTGATGAGCTATGCATTCAGGTGTATCAAGGCGCGCGGGGGTTCAGCGGCGAAATCTTCAGAACTCAACGGTTACTGGCCACCTATGGCAACGACTCTGCCACCCACACCCTCACTCTGGCCAGGCTCGATGACCAATATGCGGGTTATGACCGGGTCAACGACGACATGCTGCAACCCACCGGCAGCGCATATCCGCTGGCATCGATGTTGTTGCGCACCCTGAGCAACGCCCAGCGCGAGAGCCTGAGTTATCAGATTCATGACGGGCGCAGGCTGACGCAAGCGCTTTTCAGCCAGGCGTACCTCAACCCGGCGATCATTGCGGATTGGCTGCCGTCAGCGACCACTTACCCGCTAAGTGCGACGCGCCTCGCAGCATTTCGCCACGCGGTCGAGTACAGAGGCACTGCAAAAGTCGGCAGCGACGGCCTCTATGCGGATAACGGCAAACTCTACGTGCAGATCCAAGGCGAGTTTTATCAGGTACTGCACGACCTCGATGCCTCCGCTCCCGGGCGCAAGGTCATGCGCATCGTCAGACCGGAGGATCCTGTGGCCAGTGATATCGGCAATATCTACGCAGGCAGCCGCCCAGGCCGTAGCGAACCGGTAATCCGTGATGAACAGGGCAATTGGGTCGGTGCCCTTGTCGGGCTTGGCGGCGCAGGGCCGAAAGTTGATCGCCTCAAGGAAATTCGCGAAAAGACCGAGACCGAACGCGTGCAATATGTGTTGGGCAAGCATCACTTCACTGACGCAGCCAATGAACTGCTGACCCATCTGGAAAAGCCCAACGCCTCTGCCTACCTGGTGATGGCCGGGGACGATTATTACCAGCTCAAGCACATGAGTCTGGGCAATCTGCATCACCAGTTGCTACTGCATTCGAAAGTGGCGAAAACCGATTTCGCCGCGCTGCCGGCGGCTTTCGCCTACAAGCGCGAAGCACTGATCGACGCTGCCTGCATGTTGGATAACGTGTCCCATAACTACCGCGCCATTATCGATGTCTACACCAGCAGCAGTGAACTGGAGCTCCAGGCGCTGGACAAGTTTCCCGTCGAACTGAGGGATCCGGCACCCTTCGAGCAGATGCAGACGTCCAACAAATACATCATTTCGGCGGTAGAGCGTCTTCGCAGCCTGGCTCACGACGAAATAGATCGCCTGTTGACCAAACTGGACGAGCTTCCCGAGCCGCCGGAGCCGGAGACCCGCAGCAGGCCGACCCCCGGCAGGAAGAAAAAGCCGGAGAAAGCCGTGCCTGTTACACCGCCACCGGCACCACCACCGAAGAATCGCGTGGAGATACGCACTCAGGACGATCAGGTCCTGAGCGGAAAGCCACGCAGCGACAACCCCAACATCGTCGATATTCTCGACAGTCGCGGCCAGCGCAAGGCGACCTACCTGCTGTCCAGCAATGGCCAGTACTGGGTCGAAAACAGCAAACCACGGGAGCGCACCGCCAGTGGCAACACCGCCCCTGTACCGACGTGGGCGAGCTACGACATCGCGGTGCACAAACTGCTCGGCGAAGCCCGGCACAGCGAATCACTGGCCGATTATCTGGGCAGGAAAAACGCCACGACGCCCTCCGCACCTCAGGATTTACTGGAGTATCAGGCTAATCGCCTTGAAGAGCAGGCCCAGGAAATCCAGGAGATTTCGGCCCAGTTCGGCAGCGTCGAGGAACGTCGACAGGCGTCGCAGAGGGTCGCCGAGCTGCGTGAGAAAGCCGGTTATCTCAGGCACAAGGGCGGCAACCTGCGCATCGACCTGATCCTCAGCAACAACGCACCGAGCGCCAATGACTTGCAGTACCTGGCCGACAGCCACAACCTGAGCGTGCGCAAGACCCACGAAGAGCGCATGCCGATGGAGCGAGTGAGGAAGAGCAGCAGGCAGCATGCGACGCGCGACTATATCGACGAGTTCGAGCTGAAGATAAAGGACCGCAATCAGGTCTGGGCCTACGCCCACCTGCATTACAGGGAGCTGGCAAGCGATGCCCCGGCCTTTGATACGGCACACTTGAAGCGGCCGGATCAGCGCTTCCTCGGAGCACAGGTGCAGATCCAGGAAGCCCAGGCCGGGCGCCGCTATGAAATCCATCGCGGCACCCTGGGCAGCGCGCAGGTGCGGGAGATCCTGCTGTCGGAAAGGTTCGTCTAGGTAACACCTCGTCAGAGAGCACTAAGCAACTGAATTAATGCAGCTTTTCTGTTGGACCGGGTTTAGCCGGGAAAGCGTATTTCCGGCTAAACCCGGTCCAGCATGAGGATACGAACTACGCTTTTGGGTAACTGCACGCCGGGAGCGCTCCTAATGCCCCATGCCATGCACGCAAAAACGCCATTACTGCAGGTCATCGACGGTCGCGGCCTGGATGTTCGTCACGTTGCCTATCACCGGGCCCAGGTGGGTGACAGTGCGCAAGCCCGGGTTGAGCGGCGGCACCATGATCCGGCGGCCAGGGCCATTGCGACTTGGGATCCGCGCCTGTCCGCCCGGCTTTCTGACAACCCCGCGACGCGCCCCAACCTGGCCAATGTCTTCAGCCTCTGCGGCACCGTGCTGGCGGTCGACAGCGTCGATGCAGGCTGGCAAGTGTCTCTGCTCGGTGAAGCCGGACAGATGCTCGAACGCTGGGATGCCCGAGGCAGCCATTGGTTGACCGAGCATGATGAGCTCCTGCGAGCATCTGCGGTGTACGAGCAATTCGGCGAACAAGGATTACGGACCTCGGAGCGCTACACCTACGCCGATAGCTCCGAGCAGTCCGCTGCCGACAACCTGTGTGGTCGCCTGATCCGCAACGACGACGGCGCTGGCAGCGAACAGGTGTTGGCATGCGCAATTACCGGCCAGGTTTTACGGCAAAACCGGCGCTTTCTGAGCAGCCTCGAATTGCCGGACTGGCCTGCGGATCCGACTCTTCGCGAGGCGCTGCTGGAACCTGGCCCAGGTGCGACCACACAATTCACCTGCAGCCCGACGGGCAACCTGCTCACCCAGACAGACGCCCTGAGTAATCAACAGACATTTGCTTACGGCATCTGGGGACAATTAAAAGAAATCAGCCTGACACCCAAGCATGCAAGCGCGCAAACACTGCTGCATGACGTCAAGTACAACGCCTTTGCCCAGATCGAAGCCCAGACGGCCGGTAATGGCGTGCGGAGTGAGGCACTGTTCGACTTGGCAAATGGGCGCCTGCGGGAGTTGATCACGACCCGGACAAATACCGAAAAGTTGCAGCATTTGCTCTATGACTATGACCCGGTCGGCAACGTGATCAGCATCGAGGATCAGGCGCAACCGACCCGGCATTTTTCCAATCAACGCATCCATCCCGTTAATCGCTATCAATATGACAGCCTGTATCAACTGATTGAAGCTACGGGGCGGGAGATCGCTGGCGCTACCTTTCGCCCGGAATTGCCCGAACTGGCAAACCTTGCGCTGGATACCAGCCAGTTCCTCAATTACACCCGGCACTATCGTTATGACGAGGCTGGTAACCTGCTTGAACTCAAACATGAAGGTGCACAGCATTGCACCCAGCGCATGTGTATCGCCGAAGACAGCAACCGGGCGCTGCCCTGGCAGGAGGGAGAAGCCCCGCCTGATTTCGCCACGCAGTTCGATGCCAATGGCAACTTGCAAACACTGACAGCTGGCCAAGCCTTGCACTGGGATGCACGCAACCAGTTACTCACAGCCAATTCGCTGACCCGGGTCAACGGCAATAATGACTGCGAGCGCTACGCCTACGATGCCGCCGGCATGCGCTTGCGCAAGACCGCCACGGCCCAGGCGAAATCCGTGCAAAACAGCCGTGAAGTACGCTATCTGCCGGGCCTTGAAATACGCACCGACAGCGCCAGCGGCGAACGCCTTGAAGTCATCACCCTGTCGGCCGGGCGCGCCAATGTGCGTTACCTGCATTGGGCCGAACGCCAACCCGAGGGTATCGCCAATGATCAACTGCGTTACAGCGTCGATGATCATTTGGGCTCTTGTACCCTGGAACTGGACAGTGAAGCGCGTCTGATTAGCCATGAGGGTTATTACCCGTTTGGCAGTACGGCCTGGTGGGCGGCACGCTCGGCTGTTGAGGCGAAATACAAGGTTGTTCGTTATTCCGGCAAGGAGCGCGATGCCACTGGGCTTTATTACTATGGTTTGCGGTATTACGCGCCATGGTTGCAGCGATGGCTCAATCCGGATCCGGACGGAGTGGCGGACGGGCTGAATCTGTATCGCATGGTCGCTAATAGCCCGATCAATCATGCAGACCAGCAGGGACGAGAGGGTTTCGACATGACTACGACGCTTACGGGCGTCGCGGCAGGGTTGATGTCTTTAGCGTTGGCCCTGGGATTTGCGTGGCAGCGAAGGAGAGACGCGGAGCGCGCGCACACTGAGGCTCAAATGAACTACGTAAGTCAACAGACGCAAGAGTTCGGCCTTAACGAGACAGAAGCTGCAAAACTCGTGAAAAACGTGCAAAGAGCTCAGGGCCCCATTGAATGGGTACAAGTGGCCGCCACCAGGCAGGGTCAATTGCGAATATTCGACATTCGCTCGGCCGAGGATTTTCAGTGGTTTAGCGAGACTAAATACACCCCTGGTTTTTATAAGCAGAACAAGCTGAAGGATATTATGTCCGTAGAACTACGAGGCGCGATCAAAATCAGCGCACCCTCCCCCTCAACCAGTGTCAGGAGCAGCGTCAGCAGCAACGCCAGCACGATTAGCCAGTTTTCGATGGCGACATCCTCTCCACGGACGTCTCTAGGTGCCGAAGAAATCGCAAGAAGGCGGGCAGAAAGAGAGAATGCCAGAACAGGCGGATTATTAGGCCTGCCACAGGCGATGGGACGAAGACATTCGTCACCAGAATTAGAAGTCCACCCTGCGGCAAGACCAAGGACGCCTATTTTCACCTTGGATACCGAGGGCTTTTTTGAAGACCCTGAAATTGCAGAGTACCTGCAACAAAACGAACGGCTTGGAATGGAAGCGGCAACACGCAAGGCGCTGGCCAAGTACGATCCAAATCGTCATACCCATACGGGAGTAAGTGGGGGACCTACGGCAGACATCATTCTTACAGGCGCCGCCCATGGCAGGGGCGACTATCGTCTGGCCTTCGAAATAGTAGGTTCAACGTTTCGCCCACACAGCATATGGAATCATAAACTTGGAAGAGCGCTGGTTACGCGTAGCAACTGACGAAGCTTATCGCTTACGCGCCGGCGCCCTGACCACTATTCATCGTCGAAATTATAACTGCCCGGCGCCAGGTTCTCGAACCGCGTGTACTTACCGATAAAGGCCAGGCGCGTGGTACCGATCGGGCCGTTACGCTGCTTGCCGATGATGATTTCCGCGATGCCTTTGTGCTCAGTCTCAGGGTGATACACCTCGTCGCGGTAGACGAACATGATCACGTCGGCGTCTTGCTCGATCGCTCCGGATTCGCGCAAGTCGGAGTTGATGGGGCGCTTGTTCGGCCGTTGCTCCAGGGAGCGGTTGAGCTGGGACAGGGCGATGACCGGGCAGTTGAATTCCTTCGCCAGGGCCTTGAGCGAGCGGGAGATCTCGGAAATCTCGTTGGTACGGTTGTCGCCGCCGGAGCCGGGGATCTGCATCAACTGCAGGTAGTCGATCATGATCATGGCAATGTCGCCGTGCTCACGCACCAGGCGCCGGGTGCGCGCGCGCATTTCCGACGGGCTGATACCGGCAGTGTCATCGATGAACAGCTTGCGGTCGTTGAGCAGGTTGACCGCCGAGGTCAGACGCGGCCAGTCATCGTCATCCAGGCGGCCGGCACGAACCTTGGTCTGGTCGATACGGCCCAGGGACGAGAGCATACGCATGATCAGCGATTCGCCTGGCATCTCCAGGGAGTACACCAGTACGGCCTTGTCGCTGCGCAGTACGGCGTTTTCCACCAGGTTCATGGCGAAGGTGGTCTTACCCATGGACGGACGACCGGCGACGATGATCAGGTCGGCCGGTTGCAGGCCGCTGGTCTTCTCGTCGAGGTCGGTGTAGCCCGTAGATAGACCGGTAATGGCGTTGTCGCTGTTGAACAGGGTGTCGATACGATCGATGGCCGCTGTCAGCAACGTGTTGACGCTGACCGGACCGCCGGTCTTGGGCCGCGCTTCAGCGATCTGGAAGATCTGCCGTTCAGCCTCGTCGAGAATCTCTTCGGCCGTGCGCCCTTCCGGGTTGAACGCGCTATCGGCAATTTCGGTGCTGATGCCGATCAACTGGCGCAGGGTCGCGCGCTGTCGAACGATCTGCGCATACGCCTTGATGTTGGCGACGGACGGCGTGTTTTTCGCCAGCTCCGAAAGATAGCCGAGACCACCGACCTGGGAGGTCTGGCCCTCCTTGTCCAGTTGTTCGGCCAGGGTCACCACATCGATCGGGCTGTTCTGGTCCGCCAGCTTGGCGATGGCACGGAAGATCAGGCGGTGGTCATGTCGATAGAAATCGCCATCCGAGACCTGATCCAGCACGCGTTCCCAGGCATTGTTGTCCAGCATCAGACCACCGAGCACAGCCTGTTCGGCCTCGATGGAATGCGGCGGCACCTTGAGGGCGGCGGTTTGCAGATCGTATTGCTCGGGAGCGGAAAGTTCGTTCATGACCACCTGAATTCGGGTGTTTGCAAAAAGGAATAGCAGAAAGACAAAGGGCACGACCTGTAAACAGGATCGTGCCCGATGTTAATCCTCCAGCGGCCAGGCCGCCAGACGATTACGTACTGCTTAAGCTGCTACCACGACAACGCGAACGGTTGCTTCAACGTCGCTGTGCAGGTGCACGGCTACATCGAATTCACCAACGTTACGGATAGTGCCGTTCGGCAGACGAACTTCGCTTTTCGCAACTTCAACGCCGGAGGCGGTCAGTGCATCAGCGATGTCGTGGGTGCCGATCGAACCGAACAGCTTGCCTTCGTCGCCAGCGGTGGCAGTGATAGTCACTTCCAGCTCAGCCAGTTGGGCAGCGCGAGTTTCGGCAGAAGCTTTCTTGTCTGCAGCCAGTTTTTCCAGCTCAGCACGACGCTCTTCGAACGCAGCAATGTTAGCTGCGGTCGCTGCGGTGGCTTTGCCGTAAGGCAGCAGGAAGTTACGACCGTAACCGGCCTTAACGTTCACTTTGTCGCCCAGGTTGCCCAGGTTGGCGACTTTTTCCAGAAGGATCAGTTGCATGTGAAAATCCTCTTAACTTTTAACCTTCACCGTTCGCAGGGCCATCATCGGCGTCCTTCGACGCCAGGCGACCGCGAAAATCAATCAGGCTGTCGACAATGGCCAAGGCCACCAGCAACGGATAGATCAGTTGCATGAACATGACGAGCGTGACGTACAACCCCACCAGCCAGAACCTGGCCAGTCGCTTTTCAGCCACCAGACCGTGCATCAAGGCCAGCCCGGCGAATACCAGCGGGACACTGCATAACGGTGTCAACATCGCCATCTGCGGACCGAAATTCGGCCCCACCAGCATGCACACCAACAGCACCAACGCCGCTATTCGAGGCAGTCTGACTGCGCGAAACTCGCGCCCGAAACCGCCCGGGTTATACAACAACGCTTGCCAGTAACGCCCGACAATCAGGCACAGCACACTGACAATCTGCAACAACGCCGCTATCAGGCCGTTCAGGACAGGTGCGATCAATGCCCCAAGGCGCGCCCGCTCATCTACCGACATCTGTTGGTAGAGCCCTTCGAGGATTCGCGGCAGAAGTTTTTCCAACTCCAGCGCCATCGCTTCGATGGGTTCGCGGAAAACCGCACCCAGGATCAAGGCATACACCAGACCCATTGCCACGCTGACCAGCAGCACGCGGACCCAGGATTCGCTGGCTCGCAGAAGCGTCGCCAACCCCAGTGAGCCGATCAGCACCATCAAGATGCGAGGATCACCGTAGTACCACCAGACCAAGGCCGGCAGCAGAGCCCAGGCGAGGACACCCATGGCATCACTCAACCCGCGCCGCAGAAGCACAAGGCATCCCGCGGCAGCACTCAACCAGAACAACAGCGGCAATGCCGCACATCCGGCCACTATCAAGGTGGCCTGCACGCGACCGCGCATGATGAAATTAGCCATGGCGCGCATGCGTTCTATCCTTTGCTACTTTTGTCGACGACCTGGTCTCAGCGGCCGTGGCTGTCGGTGTAGGCCAGCAGGGCCAGGAAGCGGGCGCGCTTGATAGCGGTGGCCAGCTGACGCTGATAACGTGCTTTGGTACCAGTGATACGGCTTGGAACGATTTTGCCGGTCTCGGATACGTAGGCTTTCAGAGTGTTGAGATCTTTGTAATCGATCTCTTTCACGTCTTCAGCGGTGAAGCGGCAGAATTTACGACGACGGAAGAAACGTGCCATGTAATAGGCTCCTCAAAAGGTCCGTGGATTACTCGTCAGCGTTATCGCTAACGTCGCTGTCATCACCATCAACGCCATCGGCGCTGTCGGAGTGCTCAGGACGGTCACGACGCTCACGGCGCTCGCTGCGGTTCTCTTCAGCCTTGAGCATCTCGGACTGGCCGGTAACGGCTTCGTCGCGACGGATGACCAGGTTACGGATCACGGCATCGTTGTAACGGAAGTTGTCTTCCAGCTCGGCCAGGGCCTTGCCGGTGCACTCAACGTTCAGCATCACGTAGTGAGCCTTGTGAACATTGTTGATTGCATAGGCCAGTTGACGACGGCCCCAGTCTTCCAGACGGTGGATTTTGCCGCCGTCTTCTTCGATCAGCTTGGTGTAACGCTCAACCATGCCGCCGACTTGTTCGCTCTGATCCGGGTGGACCAGGAAGATGATTTCGTAATGACGCATGAATGCTCCTTACGGGTTGTAGCCTGCCGCAAAATGCGGTCAGACAAGGAGTGAATGACACTGTGAGTCTTGCTCAGGGACAGGCACATCAGCGCCTGCCGTGACAGCAAGGGGCGCAATTGTAGAGAAGGGGATGCACAGGTGCAAGGCAATTGGTGATTATTTGAGCAGCGCATCGGTGATGCGCATGACGCCTTCGCGAATAAATTCGCTCCCACAAGGTTGACGCATGACCTGTGGGAGCGGATTCATCCGCGAAGGGAGCAATCAGGCTTTCTTGCCAGCGGCCTTGACCTTGCGCTGGCGCAACGCTTCGAACAAGCACACACCCGTAGCGACCGAGACGTTAAGGCTGCTGACGCTACCGGCCATGGGCAGGCGCACCAGGTAGTCGCAATGCTCGCGGGTCAGGCGGCGCATGCCTTTGCCTTCGGCGCCCATGATCATGATGATCGGCCCGGTCAGGTCCTGCTCATACAACTCCTGCTCGGCCTCCCCCGCCGTGCCGACGACCCACAAGCCGCGCTGCTGGAGTTTTTCCAGGGTGCGCGCCAGGTTGGTCACGGCAACAAGAGGAATGACCTCGGCAGCGCCGCAGGCGACCTTGCGCACGACCGGCGTCAAGGTGGCCGATTTGTCCTTGGGCACCAGGACTGCCAGCGCGCCGGCAGCATCGGCCGTGCGCATGCAGGCGCCGAGGTTGTGCGGATCGGTCACGCCGTCCAGCACCAGCAACAGCGGCGCGCCTTCAGTGCGATCGAGCAGCTCGTCGAGCATGGCTTCGCCCCAGACCTGGCTCGGGCTGACTTCAGCCACTACACCCTGGTGCACGCCCTCGACCCAGGCGTCCATCTCGCGACGCTCGGCCTGCCCCACCGACACACGGTTTTCCCCTGCCAACTGCAGCAGGACCTGGAAGCGCGGGTCGCTGCGACCCTCGGCCAGCCAGATCTGCTTGACCCGCTTGGGATGGTGGCGCAACAGGGCTTCTACGGCATGCACGCCGTAGATTTTTTCCAACTGACTCATGACTTGGCCTTAGGTTTACGCAGACTGCCGCCATCGGCCGCAGATGCCGAGCCCGATTTTGGCGCGCCCTTGCGATGTTTGCTCGGTTTAGCCGGCTTGCCCGATGACGCAGGCGCAGAACCGGCTTTACCGGACTTTCCCGATGAGGTCTTGCTGCCGCCCTTTGCCTCCGCCAGCAAAGCCTGTTTCAGCTCGCGACTCTTGCGTACTTCGGCATTCTTGGCAGCGGCATCGCTCGAACGATAGGCGTCGGACGTCCCATCAGTCTTGGCCGCGCGCTTGCTCGGCGCACGGGCCGGGGCAGACGCCTTTTCCTTGGCAGCCGGAGCAGGTGTCGCAGCCGGCGCAGGCTCGCTGCTGCGACGCTTGCGGCCAACCGGGGCTGTAGTGGTTTTTTCCGACATTTCAAAGTCGATCTTGCGTTCGTCGAGATCGACGCGCATGACCCGCACTTCCACGGTGTCGCCCAGGCGGAAGCTGCGACCGGTGCGCTCGCCCGCCAGGCGGTGATGCACAGGATCGAAGTGGTAGTAATCGCCCGGCAAGGCAGTGACGTGTACCAGGCCCTCGACATAGATATCGGTCAGCTCGACGAACAGGCCGAAACCGGTCACGGCGGTGATCACGCCCGGGAAGGATTCGCCGACGCGGTCCTTCATGAACTCGCACTTGAGCCAGTTGACCACATCACGGGTGGCCTCATCGGCGCGGCGCTCGCTCATGGAGCACTGCTCGCCCAACTGCTCCAGGCCCGCCTCGTCGTACGGATAGATGCGCGCTTTCGGAATGGTCGCGGCACCGGCACGCCGTACGTGCGGGGTTTCCTGCTTGGAGCGGATGACGCTGCGGATCGCGCGGTGAGTCAGCAAATCCGGGTAGCGGCGAATCGGCGAAGTGAAGTGGGTGTACGCTTCGTAGTTCAGGCCGAAGTGACCGTTGTTATCAGACGTGTAGACCGCCTGGCTCAACGAACGCAGCATGACCGTCTGGATCAGATGGTAGTCCGGGCGCTCACGCACGGTTTCCAGCAGAGCCTGATAGTCCTTCGGCGTAGGGCCGTCCTTGCCTTTGTGCAACGACAGGCCAAGCTCGCCGAGGAACGCGCGCAATTTCTCCAGACGCTCCGGCGGCGGACCGTCGTGCACCCGGTACAGCGCGGGAATCTCGTGTTTCTTGAGGAATTGCGCCGTGGCCACGTTGGCCGCCAGCATGCATTCCTCGATCAGTTTGTGAGCATCGTTACGCGTGGTCGGGCGGATTTCCGCGATCTTGCGCTCGGAGCCGAAAATGATCCGGGTTTCCTGGGTTTCGAAGTCGATGGCGCCGCGTGCATGCCGCGCGCCCAGCAAGACCTTGTACAGCGCATAGAGCTGCTTGAGGTCCGGCAGCACTTCCTTGTAATCGCCACGCAATTGCCGCGCTTCGCTGGACTTCGGCTGCTCCAGCATCGCGCTGACCTTGTTGTAGGTCAGGCGCGCATGGGAGTGAATGACCGCTTCGTAGAACACGTAGTCGGTCATTTCGCCGGTCTTGGAGATGGTCATTTCACAAACCATGGCCAAGCGATCAACCAGTGGATTCAACGAGCACAGGCCGTTGGACAGCTGCTCGGGCAGCATCGGCACCACGCGCTCGGGGAAATACACCGAGTTGCCGCGCACTTGTGCTTCGGTATCCAGAGCCGAACCGATCTTCACATAGCTGGACACGTCGGCAATAGCAACGTAGAGCTTCCAGCCGCCGGCGAACAGGCGCAGCTTGCCGGGACGAGCCTCGCAGTAGACCGCATCGTCGAAGTCACGGGCATCTTCGCCGTCAATGGTGACGAACGGCAGATGGCGCAGATCGACGCGGTGCTCCTTGTCTTTATCTTCGACTTCCGGCTTGAGCTTCGCCGCTTCCTTGAGCACGGCCTCCGGCCATACGTGAGGAATGTCGTAGGTACGCAGCGCGACATCGATTTCCATGCCGGGCGCCATGTAGTTGCCCACCACTTCGATCACATCGCCCTGGGGCTGGAAGCGTGGCGTTGGCCAATGAGTGATCTTGACCTCGACGAACTGCCCTACCCGGGCATCGGCATTGCGCCCCGGCGTCACCAGCACTTCCTGCTGGATCTTCGGGTTATCCGGCACGACAAAACCGATGCCGCTTTCTTCGAAATAGCGACCGACGATGCTTTCGTGGGCGCGCGAAATGACTTCGACAATCACCCCTTCGCGACGGCCACGGCGGTCCAGACCGGAGACCCTGGCCAGGGCACGGTCGCCATCGAACACCAGACGCATTTGCGCCGGGCTCATGAACAGGTCTTCGGAACCGTCGTCCGGGCACAGGAAGCCGAAGCCGTCCCGGTGACCGGAGATACGGCCCAGGATCAGGTCGAGCTTGTCTACCGGCGCGTAGGTCCCACGGCGGGTATAGATCAGTTGCGCATCGCGCTCCATCGCACGCAGGCGACGACGCAACGCTTCGAACTGATCTTCGGTGGTCAGACCAAACTCCTCCACCAGTTGCTCACGACTGGCCGGCGATCCACGCTCGGACAGGTGCTGCAAGATCAGCTCGCGGCTGGGGATAGGGTTTTCGTATTTTTCCGCTTCACGAGCGGCCTCGGGATCGAGGGACTGCCAATCGGCCATTAGTATGAGTTCACCTTGTCTGTATGCATTTAGTTTGGCATATACCCGATTGAAACGCGAAGACACCATTTGCCGCGCCTTTTCGCTATTTCAAAAAAAATTTTACGAAAGGGGGTTTACAGCCCCGTTTTGCCTCCGTAAGATGCGCCCCACAACGACGGCACGCGCCACGTTGTAGTTGAAATCAGACGAATTATCGAATGAAATCAACGAATTGCCCAGATGGTGAAATTGGTAGACACGCCAGCTTCAGGTGCTGGTGACCGCAAGGTCGTGGAAGTTCGAGTCTTCTTCTGGGCACCAATTCAACGAAACCGAGCCTTGTGCTCGGTTTTGTGTTTTACGAAAGCTGAAAAAAGCTTATCGCAAAAATAGTTACGTTTTTAGTTGCATTTTAGCGATAAATCTAATTAAATCAGCGCATTGCCCAGATGGTGAAATTGGTAGACACGCCAGCTTCAGGTGCTGGTGACCGCAAGGTCGTGGAAGTTCGAGTCTTCTTCTGGGCACCAATTCAACGAAACCGAGCCTTGTGCTCGGTTTTGTGCTTTCTGCCTTCCGTAAATCTGGTGGAGCAAGGCTTGCCCGCCCAGGCGATATTTCAGCCTCAAGCAATGCCCCAGATTTACCGAGCTTTTCGCGGGCAAGCCTCGCTCCAACGAGATCCTGCCCTCTCCAGCGAACCTCGTCTTACGCCCTGAACTGCCCCAGACTCGCCTTGAGCTGCGCCGCTAGCTTGTCCAGCGCCTTGCCGCTGGCGGTGGTCTCGACCACTGCCTGAGCTGCTTTCTCGGCCTGGGCATGGATTACCTCGACGCGCCCGCGCACAGCTTGCGCCCCCTGAGCCTGATGCTCCGCCGCTCTGGTCGCCAGGCCGATAGCCGCATGGACCTGCTCGACCGACGCCTGCACGGTCAGTTGCAACCGCGCACTATCGCGTAGAACCGCCAACCCTTCTTTCGCCTGACGCCCGGCCAGACCGATGGTCGCGACCGCCTCCTTCGCTCCGCTCTGCAGCTTGGCGATATGTTCCTGGATATCGCCGGTAGAGCTTTGGGTCTTGCTGGCCAAAGCTCGCACTTCGTCAGCTACTACGGCAAAACCGCGCCCGGTCTCCCCCGCCCGCGCCGCTTCGATCGCGGCGTTGAGAGCCAGAAGGTTGGTCTGCTCGGCGATGCCGTGAATCACTTCAAGCACCACTTCAATCTGTTCGCTCTGCTTGGCAAGCCGCTCGATGACTTGCGCGCCGTTCTCGACCTGACCGGCCAGGGCCTCAATCAAACCGCCGACCTGATTGGACGTGCGGGTGTTTTCGTCGGTCGCCTGCCGAATATCCACCACCTGCTTGAGCGCCGCCTGCATCGCCTGGCTTTCCGCCTGGGCTTCGTCGGCCATCTGCGCCAGGGCCTGAAGACTGGCCGCCACTTCGTCGCGCTGCAATTCAGCGGCTGCATCAGCCCCGGCATTGCGACGGCTCATGGCGCCGATTTCGACACCAGTCTGCTGTGCGACATCACCGGCCTCGCGGACAATGGGTTGCAACTTGTCGACAAAGCGGTTGACCGCAGCCGCCATGTCACCGATTTCGTCATTGCTGTCGAGCTTGACCCGCTTGGTCAGATCGCCCTCGCCCGCCGCCAGATCATCCAGGGCGGCAATGAGCAGCAACAGCTTGCTGACCACCCGGCGCCCCAGTACCACGGCCAGCACCAGCAGCACCCCGAGACCGACCAGGGCCAGCCCCATACCGATACGCCAGCGCAAGGTTTCGGCCGCATCCTGCACCGCCGAAGAGGTGTTGGTCGCCATGGCCGATGCGGCGCCTTGAGCCGATTGCAGACGAGTGCGCAAGGCGGCCGAGCTATCGGCCGCAGCACTGCTCAGACTGTCGGAGACCAGTTGTTTGCTACTGGAAAGCAGGGTCGCGAAACGCTTGTCCAAAGCCGCCACGTTTTCGTCAATCGACGAAGTGGAAACCCCCATGCGCACCTTGCCGATCTCGACGCCGTTAGGGCTGATCGAGGCTTCCACGTAATACAGGGAAGGGTCGTTTCTGGCTGCGTTCAGCACCTTATCCATCGCCCGCTCACCCTCACCTTTAGCCAGCAGGGCCTTGATGATCGGGTTCTCGCGGTTGAGATAGCGCGTCAGGTGCTCACCCGTTGCGTCGTCATAGACGACGAACAACACGTTGGGATTGCGCTGGGCGCGACGAGCAAATTCCGACAGGGTCGGCGTGTCGTTATCCCACATTGCACGCGGGGCAACGGCCGCCAGTAACTCAGCCATATCGGTTGCCGAATCCTTGAGGTCTTTTTCCAGTGTGGCGCGCAATTGCTTCTGCTCGTCTTTCAGACGCACCGACAAACCATCGCTCAAACGCTGCCCGGTGCTGCTCGAGAGATTGCTCAGACTGCTTGTCACCTCCTGGCTGGCCTGCTCAAGCTCCGAGGACAAGTGTTGCGAATCTACACCCAGGCGCGCCGCCAGATCAGCTTCGAGCGCAGTCACTGTGCTCCGAGTCAGGGCAACGGCGACGAGCACCTGCACCAAAAGGGCAATGCCAAGGGCAATGAATACGGGCCTTAACAGCCGACTGCGTAACAGAGAAAGGACAGCTGACACGGGAGAATCCCTCCACCATAAGCGCCATTAAAATGATGGCACCTTTTCTGACGTTTTTAACAGCAAAGGCCGTGCCGTTCCAGTGACTGGAATCAAGCTTCAAAAAAAAAGGGCCGCAATAGCGACCCTTTCCTTGTGCATCAATGACTTATCAGGCGAACGGATGACGCAGAACGATGGTTTCGTTGCGATCAGGACCGGTCGAAATAATGTCGATGGGTGCACCAACCAGCTCTTCAACGCGCTTGATGTAAGCACGAGCGTTGGCTGGAAGCTCGTCCAGGGACTTGGCGCCCAAGGTCGATTCGCTCCAGCCCGGCATCTCTTCGTAAACCGGAACCAGGCCAATGTAGCTGTCGGCATCGGTCGGCGCGTCGATGACTGCACCGTTTTCGTTCTGGTAACCCACGCAAATATTGATGGTTTCCAGTCCGTCGAGTACGTCCAGCTTGGTCAGGCACAGGCCAGAGATGCTGTTGATTTCGATAGCGCGACGCAGGATGACTGCATCGAACCAGCCACAGCGACGGGCGCGACCGGTAGTCGCACCAAATTCGTGCCCACGCTTGGCCAGGAACGCACCAATATCGTCGAACAGCTCAGTCGGGAACGGACCCGAACCGACGCGAGTGGTGTAAGCCTTGGTAATACCCAGAATGTAATCCAGGTACATCGGGCCCATGCCCGAGCCAGTAGCGATACCGCCAGCGGTGGTATTGGAGCTGGTGACGTACGGATAAGTACCGTGGTCGATATCCAGCAGCGAACCCTGCGCGCCTTCGAACATGATGTCCTTGCCTGCGCGACGCATGTCGTGCAGCGCGGCAGTGACGTCAAGCATCATCGGCTTGAGCAGCTCAGCATATTCCATGCACTCGTCGAGAGTTTTCTGGAAATCGATGGCTGGTTCTTTGTAGTAATTGACCAGGACGAAGTTGTGATAGTCCAGCAACTCGCCCAGCTTGGCCGCAAAGCGCTCACGATGAAACAGGTCGCCGATGCGCAGACCACGACGGGCGACCTTGTCTTCGTAGGCCGGACCGATGCCGCGACCGGTCGTACCGATCTTCAGTTCGCCACGGGCCTTTTCACGAGCCTGGTCCAGCGCCACGTGGTAGGACAGGATCAACGGGCAGGACGGGCTGATACGCAGGCGCTCGCGCACCGGAATGCCCTTCTCTTCCAGCTTGATGATTTCACGCATGAGCGCATCAGGCGCCACGACCACCCCGTTACCGATCAGGCACTGCACGCCTTCGCGCAGGACACCGGACGGGATCAGGTGCAGAACGGTTTTTTCGCCGTCGATCACAAGAGTGTGACCGGCATTGTGGCCGCCTTGGTAGCGAACCACGGCGGTAGCATGTTCGGTCAGCAGATCAACGATCTTGCCTTTGCCCTCATCACCCCATTGGGTGCCCAGGACTACGACATTCTTACCCATAACACTTGTCCTCATTCACGCAAACTGAATGCCGGCGGCGGCCGGCAGGAAAACTCAAGAAGCCAGCGGCACTACCTGCCAACGCTCGCCATGCTGAATCAGTTGCCGGTCACAGTCGGCTTCACGCGCGGCGCTCACCTGCTGCCCCGGCAAAGCCTGGACAACACGCTGACCTTCGCTGCGCAACTGGCAAACCTGCTGCCAGAGTGCCGCATCCGTACTGTCCGGCATCCAGATACCGCCAGACGGTAATTCGATATCTGCGCGACCCAGGGTGACCAGGGTCTTCAAATCGGTGGAGAAACCGGTGGCGGGACGCGCCCGGCCGAAATCGGCACCGATGTCATCATAACGACCGCCCTGGGCGATCGACTGGCCGACACCCGGCACGAATACGGCGAACACCACACCCGTATGGTAGTGGTAGCCACGCAACTCGCCGAGGTCAAAGTACAACGGCATATCAGGGAAACGCGCAGCCAGACGCTCGGCGATGGTCAGCAGATCGTCCAGCGCAGCCAGGACCGGCGCTGGCGCATCAGCCAGACGATCACGGGCCGCAGCCAGGACTTCACGGCCACCGCACAGGTCGACCAGTGCCCGCAGCATAGCGGCCAGATCAGCTGGCAGACCTTCGGTCAGGGCGATCACTTCGTCGATGGCCTTGCGCTGCATGGCATCGAACAACTGTTGCTCGACCTGGCCAGACAGACCCGCAGCACGGGCCAGGCCGCGATAGATGCCGACATGCCCCAGATCCATGTGCACATCCGGCACATCGGCCAGTTGCAGCATGGCCAGCATCAGGCTGATGACTTCAACGTCGCTGCTCGGACTGGCATCGCCGTACAGCTCGGCACCGAGCTGGATCGGGCTGCGCGAGGTCGACAGGGCACGCGGCTGCGCATGCAGCACGCTACCGGCATAGCACAGACGGCTCGGGCCTTCGCGACGCAGCGTATGCGCATCGATACGCGCGACTTGCGGTGTGATATCGGCGCGGAAACCCATTTGCCGACCCGACAACGGATCGACCACCTTGAAGGTGCGCAGATCCAGATCGGAGCCTGCACCGGTCAGTAGCGATTCCAGGTATTCGATATGCGGAGTGACGACGAATTCATAGCCCCATCCCTGGAACAGATCCAGCACCTGACGGCGCGCGACTTCAATGCGCGCCGCTTCCGGTGGCAGTACTTCTTCGATGCCATCTGGTAGCAGCCAGCGGTCAACCGTTGCCATTACGCCATTCCCCTATGATCCGGGCGGCCAGCAGCAGTGCCAGCCTTGAGTGAAGCAGAAAGCGGTCAAAGCAATATTCCGGGCACGACAAATACCCAGGAACTGGCCTTGCAGACCACTCTCCTCGAAAAATCTTGCCGTTTGCCACGAGGGCAACGACCAATCAATCGTGCAGACGCAAAAAAGCCGGGAATTTCCCGGCTGCCGCATCATACACACGTTTTACCGTGCATTCACCCCGCCGGGCAGTTTTGCCGCCCGGCGGATGAATCGATCACGGCTTGGCTTTACCCATGTAGCGGAAGAACTCGCTGCTCGGGTCAAGCACCATCACGTCACTTTTGTTCGCGAAGCTTTCACGATAGGCACGCAGACTACGGTAGAACGCGTAGAACTCCTGGTCCTGGCCATAGGCCTTGGAGTAGATCGACGCGGCCTGGGCGTCACCATCACCACGAGCCTCTTCCGACTCGCGATAAGCCTCGGCCAGCAACACGCGACGCTGACGATCGGCGTCGGCACGAATGCCTTCGGCCAGCTCGTTACCCTTGGCCCGATGCTCACGCGCCTCGCGCTCACGCTCGGTGCTCATGCGCTCGAACACGCTGCGGTTGACTTCCTTGGGCAGGTCGATGGCCTTGACCCGGACGTCGACGACTTCGATGCCCAGCTCTTTCTCAGCCATTTTGTTCAACGAGCCAGTGATGTCAGCCATCAATGCGTCACGCTCACCCGACACGACTTCGTGCAGGGTGCGCTTGCCGAACTGGTCACGCAGGCCGGATTCCAGACGACGCGACAAACGTTCGTCGGCAATCTGCTTCAGGCCCGAGGTCGCCGTGTAGAAACGCTCGGCGTCCTTCACCCGCCATTTGGCGTAGGCATCGACCATGACGGCTTTCTTTTCCAGGGTCAGGAACCGCTGGGTCGGCGCATCAAGCGTCAGCAGGCGACCGTCGAACTTGCGCACCTGGTTGACGTACGGAACCTTCACATGCAGGCCAGGCGACACATCGGACTGCACAACGCGACCGAATTGCAGCAGTACTGCACGCTCGGTCTGGGCAACGATATAGAAGCTGTTCCAGGCCACTACGGCCAGGACCGCGCAGAGGATCAGGGCGATCAGTGATTTATTGCTCATCAGCGACTCTCCCTGGTGCGCACTTCGCGCTGCTGTGGATCCACGCTACGTGCACCCGTATCCGTACCGGAAGAGCTGGAGCTCGTGGTTGGTGGAGTACCGCTGCGGCTGTTGTCGATCATCTTGTCCAACGGCAGGTAAAGCAGATTGTTCTGCCCCTTGTCGCCAGTAATCAGGACCTTGCTGGTGTTGCTGTACACATCCTGCATGGTCTCCAGGTACAGGCGCTCGCGAGTAACTTCCGGTGCCTTGCGGTACTCGGCCACCAGCTTGGTAAAGCGGTCGGCCTCACCCTTGGCGCGGGAAATCACTTCGTCACGATAACCGTTGGCATCTTCGATGATGCGCTGGGCCTGACCACGAGCTTCCGGGATAACCCCGTTGGCATAGGTTTCAGCCTGGTTGCGCGAACGCTGCTCGTCTTCACGGGCACGGATCACGTCGTCGAAGGCTTCCTGAACGTCACGCGGCGCCGCAGCGCTCTGCACGTTCACCTGGGTCACGGTAATACCGGTGCGATAGGTATCAAGGAAGCGTTGCAGACGCTCCTTGATTGCACTGGCCATCACTTCACGACCTTCGGTCAGCACCTGGTCCATGGCCGTGGAACCCACGACATGGCGCAACGCGCTTTCAGTCGCATGCTGCAGGCTCACCTCAGGCTGGTCGACGTTCAGCACGAAGTCCTGCAGGTTGGTGATCTTGTACTGCACGGTCAAAGGCACTTCGACGATGTTTTCGTCCTCGGTCAGCATCTGCCCCTGCTTGCTGTAGGCACGCTCGCGCGTCACGTTTTCCAGATACTTGCGATCGAAAGGCGGGAAATAGATGTTAAGGCCCGGCCCAACGGTCTCGTGGTATTTGCCGAAACGCAGGACGACAGCCTGCTCCTGCTCGTCCACTACATAAATGGCGCTGTACAGCCAGATAGCCAGCAGAACGAAAAGGCCAATGCCCAGCAGGCCGAAGCCACCGCCGCCACCACTGCGCGAGCCGTTGCCGCCGCCATCACCACTGCGTTTCTTACCGCCACCGAACAACCCGTTCAGGCTTTCCTGTAGCTTGCGGAAGGCTTCGTCGAGATCGGGCGGTCCCTTGCGGTCGCCGCCACCACGGCGTTTGCCACCCCAGGGATCCTGATTGTTCGAGTTGCCACCCGGCTCATTCCAAGCCATAGCGCTCTCCATCTGATAAAGCAAAGACGCGCCCGCGGCGCGCCGACCCATGCTACAGAATGCCCGTGAAGACCGTGTAACGGCTTTCCCGCGCTTTTTATTGCAAAGTGTGTTGTTCAATAAACTCCAGCGGCTGCAATCCTTCGCGACTCACCAGTCGATTGAGCTCCACTCGCGGCAAACGTACCGCCAGCAGGCTGCTGCCTTCTTCGTCATGGGTTTCGCTTTGTACCGCACCCGCATTGAAAAACTGAGCCCGCAGTCGAGCAAAACGTTGGGACAAGCGCAAGGTGCCGACGAACAAATCGTCACCCAACAGCTCGGCCACCGCCTGCTTGAGCAGGTCCAGCCCTCGACCGTCGCGGGCAGAAACCCAGACCCGTTGCGGCTTGCCATCGGCATCGCGCTGGATCTGCGGTTCCACACCCTCGAGCAGGTCGATCTTGTTGTACACCTCGAGGATCGGTAGCTCGTGGGCACCGATCTCGGTCAAGACCGCCATCACCTGCTCGATCTGCTCCATGCGCTCAGGCCCATGGGCGTCGATGACATGCAGCAGCAAGTCCGAATTACTCGACTCTTCGAGCGTAGCCCGAAAGGCCTCGACCAGCTTGTGCGGCAGGTGGCGAATGAATCCTACGGTGTCCGCCAGAACGATCGGCCCCAGGTCGTCGAGCTGCAAACGTCGCAGAGTCGGGTCGAGGGTGGCGAACAACTGGTCGGCGGCAAACACGTCTGATTGGGTCACCGCGTTGAACAGCGTCGATTTGCCGGCGTTGGTGTAACCCACCAGTGAAACCGAAGGAATGTCGGCGCGCTTGCGCCCGCGACGAGCCTGTTCACGCTGGCTGCGAACCTTCTCCAGACGTCCCTTGAGCTGACGCAGACGCACCCGCAGCAGGCGGCGGTCGGTCTCGAGCTGGGTTTCACCCGGCCCGCGCAGACCGATACCACCGCCCTGGCGCTCAAGGTGAGTCCATCCGCGAACCAGACGCGTGCTCATATGTTCGAGCTGCGCCAGTTCGACCTGCAACTTGCCTTCGTGGGTACGTGCGCGCTGGGCGAAGATATCGAGGATCAGACCGGTACGATCGATCACACGACACTCGAAAGCACGCTCCAGGTTACGTTCCTGGCTGGGAGTGAGGGTGTGATTGAAAATCACCAGATCGGCCTGTTCGGCCTTGACCTGATCACGCAGCTCCTCGACTTTGCCGGAACCGATCAGGTATTTGGCCGATGGCCGATGACGCGGCACGTTGAAAAACGCGACGGTATCGGCGCCAGCCGAGATGGCCAGCTCCTGAAACTCCTGCGGATCTTCACGCGCCTCAGGGTCCTGACCATCCAAATGAACAAGAATGGCTCGTTCACCACCACTGTGGCGCTCAAAGAACAAAGCAGACTCCTATCAGGCGTTACCTGGCTCAGCGTCGCCCGTTTCGGACTCGGAAGCGCTAGGCAGACGGATTGGACGAACCGGTACAACGGTGGAAATGGCGTGCTTGTAGACCATTTGGCTGACGGTGTTCTTCAGCAAAATGACAAACTGATCGAAAGACTCGATGGTGCCCTGCAGCTTGATCCCGTTCACCAGATAGATCGATACCCCCACTTTCTCTTTACGCAAAGTGTTCAGGTAAGGGTCTTGTAGCGAATGCCCTTTTGACATGTGCCGCACTCCTTTAAGGATCAATAATAATTCGAATTCATTGGCTTGAACCGGCCACCCCCCAAGGATAGACGGCTATTGCAGAGACTCAGCCCAATATGGAGACCGATCCCAAGTATTTCAAGGTACGCGGCAGATTGTCGCTATCCAGACTGTCCAGCCAGTGCAGATTCTCCCAGCTGCGTAGCCAGGTGAACTGCCGTTTGGCCAGCTGGCGCGTGGCAATGATGCCCCGTTCCCGCATTTCATCCCAAGTCAGCTTTCCATCCAGGTGATCCCAGACCTGGCGATAACCGACAGCTCTTATCGACGGCAACCCGGCATGCAGGTCACCTCTAGAGCGCAATGCCAATACTTCGTCCAGAAACCCCTGTTCCAGCATTTGTGAAAATCGTAGCGCAATACGGTCGTGCAAAACCTTGCGATCCACCGGAGCGATGGCCAGGCTGGCGACAGTATAGGGCAATTGCCGACGCCCCGAAGCGGCTGCGTCGGTACTTTGCGCAGTTTGTTGTTCTCTGTGTGCTGTCATATTCATGCCACTGACCCGGTAAACCTCCAGCGCACGAATCAAGCGCTGCGGATCATTGGGGTGAATACGCGCTGCAGAAACCGGGTCAACCTGCGCCAGCTCGTCATGCAAAGCCTGCCAGCCATGCTCCGCCGCCCGCGCTTCCAGCTCGGCACGCACCTGGGCATCGGCTGACGGCATGTCGGCCATGCCCTCCAATAGAGTCTTGAAATACAGCATCGTGCCACCGACCAACAGGGGAATATTGCCCCGTGCGGTGATCTCGGCCATGGCAGCCAGGGCATCAGTACGAAAATCGGCCGCTGAATAGCTTTGCGACGGATCAAGAATATCGATCAGACGGTGGGGAAACTCGGCCAGTTGGGCCCTGGAAGGCTTGGCCGTGCCGATATCCATGCCGCGGTAGACCAGTGCCGAGTCGACGCTGATCAGCTCACAAGGCAACACCTTGGTCAATTCCATGGCCAGGTCGGTCTTGCCTGCAGCGGTCGGCCCCATGAGGAAGATGGCCGGAGGAAAAGCGCTCATCAGCGACCACGCAGGAAAAGTTTGTCGAGATCGTCCAGGCCCATCTGGGTCCAGGTCGGCCGGCCATGGTTGCACTGGCCGCTGCGTTCGGTGTTTTCCATGTCCCGCAGCAAGGCGTTCATTTCCGGGATCGCCAGACGGCGATTGGCCCGCACCGCTCCGTGGCAGGCCATGGTGCCGAGCAATTCGTTCATATGCGCCTGCACGCGGTCGCTGGTGCCGTACTCCATCAGGTCGGCCAGGACGTCATGCACCAGGCGATTGGCCTCGGCCTGCTTGAGCAACGCCGGAATCTGCCGGATCGCCAGGCTTTCCGGGCCCAGACGCTGCAATTCGAAACCCAGTTGCTGGAACGTCGCCATGTGCTCTTCGGCGCAGTCAGCTTCGCGCTGGCTCACCGCGATGGATTCCGGCACCAATAGCGGCTGACCGCTCAAACCTTCGCTGGCCATGGCGATCTTCAGGCGCTCGTACATGATGCGTTCATGGGCCGCATGCATATCCACCAGCACCAGACCGATGGCGTTCTCCGCAAGAATGTAAATACCCTTGAGCTGGGCCAGCGCGTAGCCCAATGGCGGGATATCGCCCTGGGACTCCGGCAGCGACACGACACCGGCAGGCGCGGCGCCGGTCGGCAACGGTGCAAAGAACTCGCGATAGGCAGCCTGGGCATCAGCCACCGGCACCGAAGAGGTCGGCCTCGGCGTGTACTGATACTGATAACCGTTGCCCGCCCCCGTTCCGGCTGGCCGAGTGTAGGCATCGCCTTGGGGCTGTTCCAGCAGGTTGGCGGCCAGGCGCATTTCACCCTGGGGACCGAACTCACCGGCCTCGATACCCGTTACCCGCTCCTGCACAGCCGTCGGTACGGTACCGGATAACTGGTCTTCCGGGCGCACATCGCCCAGGGCGCGGTGCAAGGTGCCATAAAGGAAGTCGTGGACCATGCGCCCGTCGCGGAAACGCACTTCGTGCTTGGTCGGGTGCACGTTGACATCCACTGCCGCCGGATCGACCTCGAAAAACAGCACGAAGGTCGGATGGCGGCCATTGAACAGCACATCGCGATAGGCCTGGCGCACCGCATGGGCGACCAGCTTGTCGCGCACGGCACGGCCATTGACGAAGAAATATTGCAGGTCGGCCTGGCTGCGAGAGAACGTCGGCAGGCCGACCCAGCCCCACAGATGCAGACCATTGCGCTCGATCTCGATCGGCAACGCCTGCTCCAGGAAGCCCGGCCCGCAAATGGCCGAGACGCGCCGCGCCCGGGCAGTGTCATCATGGGCTTCATGCAGACTGAGGACGGTCTTGCCGTTGTGGCGCAGATGGAAGGCCACGTCGAAACGCGCCAGGGCCATGCGCTTGATCACTTCCTGCAGGTGATCGAATTCGGTTTTCTCGGCCTTGAGGAACTTGCGCCGCGCCGGGGTATTAAAGAACAGGTCGCGCACCTCCACCGAAGTGCCGACCGGATGCGCGGCGGGCTGTACCCGGGACGCCATGTCACGACCTTCGGTTTCAACCTGCCAGGCCTGATCGGCACCACGGGTACGGGAAGTCAGGGTCAGGCGGGCCACCGAGCTGATAGAGGCCAGGGCCTCACCGCGAAACCCCAGGCTCATCACCCGCTCCAGGTCTTCAAGTTCACGAATCTTGCTGGTGGCGTGGCGGGCCAGGGCCAAGGGCAGGTCATCGGAGGCGATACCGCGACCGTCGTCTCGCACCCGCAGCAGCTTGATTCCGGCCTGTTCGACGTCCACATCGATACGCCGGGCGCCGGAATCCAGACTGTTTTCCAGCAGCTCCTTGATCACGGAGGCGGGGCGCTCGACCACTTCACCGGCAGCGATCTGGTTGGCCAGGCGCGGGCTGAGTAATTCGATGCGCGCGGCATTCTCGGCAACGTCACCCGAAGGGCTGGCGGTCACCGACTCAGCGTCGTCTATAAGAAGGTCTGTCATGGCTGTGACGCCAGCTCCGTATTCGGGATTTTCAGATCCTGACCAACGCGCAAATCATCACTCTTGAGATCGTTGGCACTGCGCAACGCGGCCGGGCTCATATCGTAGCGAGCCGCGACCATGGCCAGGGTTTCGCCGGAGCGGACCACATGATTGCGCGGGCCCTGGGCCAGCTTGCCGTTATCCCGCAGCCAGGCAATGTAAGTGCCCTGGGGCGGATTCTGCTGGAAGAACTGCTTGACCCCGGCATTGATCGAACGCGCCAGCGCCTGCTGGTGCGAGGCAGCCTGCAGCTTGTTGGCCTCGGCATTGTTCGAAATGAATCCGGTTTCGACGAGAATCGACGGAATATCCGGGGATTTCAGCACCATGAACCCAGCCTGTTCCACCCGCGCCTTATGCAGCGAAGTCACTCGACCGATGTTGCTCAGGACTTTCTGCCCCACGTTAAGACTCGACGACAGCGAGGCGGTCATGGACAGATCGAGAAGTACCCCGGCCAGCATGCGGTCCTTGTCATCCAGACTGACGGCACCGGCCCCCCCGATCAGGTCGGAACGGTTTTCGCTGTCGGCCAGCCAGCGTGCGGTCTCGGACGTCGCACCGCGCTCGGAGAGGGCGAACACCGACGCCCCGAAGGCCGCCGAGGATGGCGCGGCGTCGGCATGGATCGAAACGAACAGGTCCGCGCCTTTGGCCCGGGCGATTTCCGTGCGCTTGCGCAACGGGATGAAGTAGTCACCGGTACGGGTCAACTCCGCGCGATAGCCTTTCTCGGCATTGATCTGGCGTTGCAGCTCCTTGGCGATGGAGAGCACCACGTTTTTCTCTTTCTGCCCGCTGGAGCCTGAAGCGCCGGGGTCTTCGCCGCCGTGACCGGCATCCACGACAATCACGATATCGCGCTTGCCGTTGGGTACGGGAGCCAGTTTTATTTCAGGCTTGGATGGGCTGACCGGCACGGCCGGGGCCGCGGTAACGGTGGTCGGCGGCAGTGCCGGCGGCGGATTGGCGTCCTCGGCGTTATCGTAGAGGTCCACGACCAGGCGGTTGCCGTACTGCTGATTCGGCGCCAGGACGAAGCTCTTGGGGGTGACGGCCTTTTTCAGGTCGATGACCACGCGCAGGTCGGTCGGCGTACGCTGGGCCGAGCGCATGCTGATGATAGGCGTATTGGCCGTAGCGATATTCAGCGGACCACCCAGGGTTGCGCCATTGATATCGATAACCAGGCGATCGGGCGAGGTCAAGGTGAACACACTGTGCTGCACCGTCCCGGACAGGTCGAAAACCAGCCGTGTGTTATCCGGCGCGCGCCATAAGCGAACACTTCGTACCTGTGTCGCGGCCAATACGTCGACAGCCAGTGCCATCAACAGCAGCCCCATCACAGCAACCAGCGCGCGCATGCGCATACCTGACAACCCCATTTCTATTTGAATTCCAATGCTAAAGCGGCGCACCAGGCTTCCCCGCGCGAACCCTGAGGGCTCAGCAACAGCGAGCGGCCTTGTGCTTGGGGCCTAATGGTAATGGTCATGTCCGGCTTTGGCAAAAAGCCTGCACCACGTTCGGGCCACTCGATCAAACAAAGTGCATCCTCTTCCAGATAATCGCGAATCCCCAGGTACTCCAGCTCCTCGGGATCGACCAGCCGATAGAGGTCAAAGTGATAGGCGCGAAGATTGCCGATCTCGTAGGGTTCGACCAGGGTAAAGGTCGGACTTTTAACCGCGCCGACATGGCCCAAGCCCCGAATCAAGCCACGGGACAGGGTGGTTTTGCCCGCGCCCAGGTCACCTTCGAGGAAAATCACGCCGACCGCGCCGGTGACGGCGGCAAGGCGCGCGCCGAAGCCCATCATGGCCTCTTCACCGACCAGATTGACGATTAACTCAGACACGGTTGTAGCTCCTCCAATAGCTGACGAATAGCGGGAATCAAATCACTGGCGGCCAGGCCACGTCCGTTCCGGCCCACCTGCTCGCCGGCCCGGGCGTGCAGCCAGACACTCAGACAGGCTGCGTCAAACGGCTCCATCTTCTGCGCCAGCAACGCCCCGACCAGCCCGGCCAGAACGTCACCCAGCCCGGCCGTAGCCATGGCCGGATGACCGTGATCACACAGGGCCAGACGCCCGCTGCTGTCGGCAATCAGGCTGCCGCTGCCCTTGAGCACGCAGACAGCATTGAATTTATGAGCCAGGGCCAGAGCTGCCGTCGGGCGATCGGCCTGTACTTCGCGAGTTTCGATACCTAGCAAGCGTGCCGCTTCACCGGGATGGGGCGTGATCACAGAATTTGCAGGCAAACTGACATTACCGTTCGCCAATTGGTTCAGGGCATCGGCATCCCAAACCTGCGCCCTGGCGGCATTGGCCGCTGCCGACAGCAGGCTCTTGCCCCAACTCGCCTGACCCAGACCGGGCCCCACCACCAGAACACTGGCAGCCTCGATCAGCCCTTGCACCTGATTGGCCGAGCGCACGCCCACGGTCATGACTTCGGGACAGCGACTCAAGGCCGCCGTTACATGTTCTTCCCGGGTCGCCAGGGTCACCATGCCGGCACCGCTGCGCAGGGCACTTTCCGACGACAGTAGCGTCGCGCCACCAAACCCATGGTCGCCGCCCAGCACCAACACGCGGCCAAACAGGCCTTTATGGGCTGACGGCGAGCGCGGGCCCAGTCGCGCAAGGTTGTGGATATCCAGACGAATAGCGCTGGTCGCTGTCTGGGCGACGATCTGTGGGTCGGCCTGCAAGTCGTCGAAGACCAGGTCGCCAATGTAATCCCGGCCCTCGCCAGTCAACAGCCCGAGTTTCAGGCCAATAAAGCTCACGGTCAGGTCGGCACGCACCGCCACGCCCAATACCCGCCCGGTGTCGGCACTCAGACCCGAAGGAATATCCACGGCGGCAACCGGTTGGCCACTGGCATTGATCGCGGCGATGGCGTCGGCATAAGGCGCGCGGACGTCACCGCTGAGCCCTGTACCCAACAGCGCATCGAGAATAATGGTTGAGGAGGTGTCGAGGACCTGCCCCGACCACCGCTGGATATCGACAGCACCGGCCAGGGCGCTGGCATGGGCCGTGGCGGCATCGCCGGACAGCACGGCAGGATCGCCCACCGCCAGCACTGCGACCTGCCACCCGGCCTTGCGCGCCAACAGCGCGACCAGATAACCGTCCCCGGCATTGTTGCCATGCCCGGCCAGGACCGTCAGCGAGCGACCATCAGGCCAGTGCCGACGAATGGCGCGCCAGGTTGCATGAGCGGCGCGCTGCATCAATTCCTGGCCAGGCGTTCCCGCTGCAATCAGCCGTGCATCGAGGTCGCGGACCTGGGCGGCGTTGTACAGCGCGTCGGGTAATTGAGGTTTAGTGTCGAGCATGCGTCTATCGGCTCCGATGTCTGGCAGAATTATACGCATCTTGTCATCGGTTTCCCCTCTGCATGTCCGCTATTAATGCCGAAGCACTCACACTCAGCAGCGCTGAGCTGGCCACCCTTGCCCAGTCGATCAAGATCTGGGGGCGTGAGCTGGGTTTCCAGCAGGTCGGCATCAGCGGCCTGGATCTGGCCGAACATGAACAGCACCTGCAACGCTGGCTGGAAGCCGGTTATCACGGCGAGATGGACTATATGGCTGCCCATGGCAGCAAACGTTCCCATCCGGACGAACTGGTGCCCGGCACCCTGAGCGTGGTGTCCCTGCGCATGGACTACCTGCCCGGCGACACCGAGATGACCCAGCGCCTCATCGAACCGGAAAAAGCCTATGTCTCGCGCTACGCCTTGGGTCGTGATTATCACAAGCTGATTCGCAAACGCGTGCAGCAACTGGCCGAGCGCATCCAGCAGGCCATCGGCCCCTTTGGCTATCGCGCCTTCGTCGACAGCGCGCCGGTACTGGAGAAAGCCATCGCCGAGCAGGCCGGGCTGGGCTGGATCGGCAAGAACACTCTGGTGCTCAATCGCAAGGCCGGCAGTTTTTTCTTTCTCGGCGAGCTGTTCGTCGATCTGGCCCTGCCGGTCGATGCGCCTCACTCCACCGAGCACTGCGGACGCTGCACCGCCTGCCTGGATATCTGCCCAACCGCGGCCTTCGTCGGCCCTTACGTACTGGACGCCCGGCGCTGTATTTCCTACCTGACCATCGAGCTCAAGACCGCGATCCCGGAAGAACTGCGACCGCTGATCGGCAATCGGGTGTTTGGTTGCGACGATTGTCAAATTGTCTGCCCCTGGAACCGCTTCGCCCGCCCCACCGAGCAGAACGATTTCCAGCCCCGACATAACCTGGACAACAGCGAGCTGGCCGCACTGTTCATGTGGGATGAGACAACATTCCTCACCAACACGGAGGGATCACCCCTGCGCCGGGCCGGTTATGAACGCTGGCTGCGCAATCTGGCCGTGGGCCTGGGCAATGCACCGTCGACCATTCCGGTCTTGCAGGCGCTTGAAGCGCGCAGGGAGTATCCGTCGCAGATGGTGCGCGAGCATGTGGAGTGGGCGTTGAGACAACACAACAGCCGCGACTAGGGCTCTATGGGCGCGACTCTGTGGGAGCGAATTCATTCGCGAAGATGCAGGTGAATTCGACACCTCTTTAGCGACTGGAATACCGCTTTCGCGAATGAATTCGCTCCCACAATTCGCCGCCGCAATATTCGCTCTCGCCTGCTTATTGCTCATCCTTATAGACAAACTTGGGCATTTCCCAATGATTGCGAATCGCCAATAACCTCAACAGCAATCCGGCAAACAGGGTGATGAACACGCTTTGCTCCGTCGGCAGCCCCAGGTGCTGACACAGCAGAAAGCACCAGGCGGCAAGGAACGAGACGCTGGCATAAAGCTCGCGACGGAATACCAGGGGGATATCGTTGCAGAAGATATCCCGCAGAATCCCGCCAAATACCCCGGTAATCACCCCGCACACCGACGCGACCAACAGGCCATGCCCGGTTTCCAGCGCCGTGGTGCAGCCGATCAGGGTAAACGCGACCAGTCCCAGGGCATCCAGCACAAGGAACAGCGAGCGCAAATGGCGCATCAACGGCGCGATAAAGATCGTCAGCAACGCCGCCACGCTGGTCAGGATCAGGTATTCCGGGTGGCGCACCCAGGTCAGCGGATAGTGCCCGAGAAGCACATCGCGCACCGAGCCGCCGCCCAGTGCCGTCACGCAGGCGATCAGCACCACACCAAACCAGTCCATGCCGCGCCGCCCGGCGGACAGCGCGCCGGTCATGGCCTCGGCAGTAATCGCGATCAAATAGAGCGTCAGCAGCACGGAGTCAGGCGCCTTACTTGATGAAATGCTCGCGGTAGTAACGCAGCTCGGCGATGGACTCGCGGATGTCGTCCAGGGCCAGATGGGTGCTGCCTTTCTTGAATTTCAGCTCAGGCGACCAGCGGGCAGCCAATTCCTTGAGGGTAGAAACATCGAGGTTGCGGTAGTGGAAATAGTTTTCCAGAGTCGGCATGCGGCGATACAGGAAGCGGCGATCCTGGCAAATGCTGTTGCCACAGATCGGCGAACTGCGCTCGGGCACCCACTGCTGGATGAACGCCAGGGTCTGCGCCTCGGCCTCGGCCGTGTTGATGGTGCTCTCGCGCACGCGCTGGGTCAGGCCCGAGCCGCCGTGCTGGCGGGTGTTCCACTCATCCATCCCGGCGAGGATTTCATTGCTCTGGTGCACGGCAATCACCGGACCTTCGGCCAGGGTATTGAGTTCGCTGTCGGTAATGATGGTGGCCATTTCGATAATGACATCGGTGTCCGGGTCCAGACCGGTCATTTCCAGATCGATCCAAATCAGGTTCTGCTTGCTCTGCATGTGTTGGCTCCTCAACGTAGGCGCGCAGTTTAGCTCACCCCGGCGTGGTAGACTCCAGCCCGTTTCACCGGCATCACCCATTTAGCTGTTTTATCGACTCGGAACACCCATGGCCAAACGCCAACTCAATCGTCGCCAAAACTGGCGCATCGAAAAAATCCAGGGCGAACGCGCAGCCCGCGCCGCCAAACGCGAGACGCAAGCGCTGCAGACTCTGGAAGGTGGCGATCTCGGCCCCGAACAGACCGGCCTGGTAATCGCGCACTTCGGCGTCCAGGTAGAAGTCGAGGCCCAGGAAGGCGAGCTGCAAGGCCAGGTCTTCCGCTGCCACCTACGCGCCAACCTGCCTGCACTGGTGACTGGCGACCGCGTAGTCTGGCGCGCCGGTAACCAGGGCATCGGCGTGATCGTCGCGCAACTGCCGCGAGGCACCGAACTTTGCCGCCCGGACAGCCGCGGCCAGCTCAAGCCGGTAGCCGCCAACGTCGACCTGATCGTGATTGTCTTTGCGCCCATGCCCGAGCCCCATGCCAACCTCATCGACCGCTATCTGGTGGCCGCCGAGCATGCCGGGATCCGTCCTTTATTGCTGCTGAACAAGGCCGACCTGATCGACGATCAGAATGCCCCGGCCCTCAATGCGCTGTTGGCGGTCTATCGGCAGCTGGGTTATCCGGTACTGGAGGTTTCGGCCCATCAGGGCGATGGCATGCAACAGCTGCAAGCCCAACTTGATGGTCACATCAGCGTATTCGTCGGGCAATCCGGGGTCGGCAAGTCGTCCCTGGTCAACAGCCTGCTGCCGGAAGTCGAAACCCGTGTCGGGCCGCTGTCCGAACTCTCCGGCCAGGGCACCCACACCACCACGACGGCGCGGCTGTTCCACTTCCCCCGTGGCGGCGATCTGATTGACTCACCGGGCATCCGTGAATTCGGCCTCGGTCACGTCAGTCGCTTCGATGTCGAGGCGGGCTTTATCGAGTTCAACGACTTGATCGGCACCTGCCGCTTCCGCGACTGCAAGCACGACCGCGAGCCCGGTTGCGCACTGCTCAAGGCCCTGGAAGACGGCCGCGTCCAGCAGCAGCGCATGAACAGCTATCGCTCGATCATCGCCAGTCTGCCGGAATCCAGCTACTGAGCTGATCCGCGCCCCATAAAAAAACGCCCCGAGGGGCGTTTTTTTTCGTGTCTGCTTACTTGAGCTTGGTCGGATCATCCTCGAACAGGTTCAGCTTCTCCCGCAGCTCATGGGGTTGCGCCCCGGCCTGCGGGTCCGGCGCTGCCGGCGCCGTACCTGCGCCCGGCGCAGAACCGGTCGGCGCCGCAGCGGGTGCTGCTTCGCCGCCCTGACTGCCTTCGATGCGTTGCTGGGCCTTTTTGGTCAGCACGACGATATCGATACGGCGATTGACCGGATTCAGCGGATGTTCGCGATCGAACAGAGCCGACGAGGCGAAACCTACGACCCGCGCAACCTGCGGCTCGGGATAACCACCCGCTACCAGCGCCCGACGCGCGGCATTGGCACGGTTGGCCGACAATTCCCAGTTGCCATAGTCACCATTGCCCACGTAAGGCTTGGCATCGGTATGGCCACTGACGCTGATCTTGTTCGGCACCGCCTTGATGGTGTCAGCCATGGCCAGCAGGATGTCTTCGAAATACGGCTTCAGACGCGCGCTGCCCAAATCGAACATCGGCCGGTTATCGGCGTCGGTAATCTGGATGCGCAGGCCATCGGTCGTGATATCGATGAGAATCTGGTCCTTGAACTTTTGCAGCTGAGGGTTCTCATTGACCTTGTTCTGCAGCTCTTGCAGCAGCAGTTGCAGACGTTCCTTCTCAAGCGCCTCCGCCTTGGCTTCAGCCGTATCCGACTCGATCGGCACGTTGTCCGGAGTCGGTGTGGACTTGATCTCGGGATTCAAGGTCTGGTCGGGAGACATTTCCGGCGAACCGCCCAGATCGATAACGTAGGGCGAACCGCTATCGGAGAAACCCACCGGGTCCTTGAAATAACCGGCAATGGCGATCAACTGCTCGGGCGTGGCCGACGACATCAGCCACAGCACGAGGAAGAACGCCATCATCGCCGTAGCAAAGTCGGCGAAGGCGATTTTCCATGCACCACCGTGGTGCCCGCCCCCGAAGCGCTTGACGCGCTTGATGATTATCGGCTGATTATTTTCCATGACTCAGCGACCGCGAACCGCTTGCTCCAGCTCGCTGAAGCTGGGCCGATGCGCGGGATAAAGAACCTTGCGACCGAACTCCACCGCCAGGGAAGGCGGCATGCCGGAAGCCGAAGCCACCAGGGAAGCCTTGATCGCCTCGTAGACGTTCACTTCCTCCTTGGCATCGTGGGCCAGACATTGGGACAACGGGCCGAAGAAGCCGTACGCCGCGAGAATACCGAAGAAGGTACCTACCAGTGCCGCACCTACGTGCATACCGATGGCTGCCTTGTCGCCCGACCCCAGGGACGCCATGGTGACCACGATACCCAATACCGCCGCAACGATACCGAAACCGGGCATGCCGTCAGCAATACCGGTGATCGCATGGGAAGGATGCTCAAGCTCCTCCTTCATGCTCAGCAACTCCATGTCGAACAGGCCTTCCAGCTCGTGGGGGGCCATGTTGCCCGAGGACATGATGCGCAGGTAATCGCACATATACGCAGTCATGCGCTCGTCTTTAAGGACGCCAGGGTATTTGGCAAAAATCGGGCTGGCCGCAGCATCTTCGATGTCCGCTTCGATGGCCATCATGCCTTCGCGCCGGCTCTTGTTGAGGATCTCGTAAACAAGGCCCAGCACTTCGAGATAAAACGCGTGAGTGAACCGCGAGCTGAACATCTTCAGCGATTTCTTGATCACGAGTTTGGTCATGTGCCCAGGGTTGGCCTGGAGGAACGCACCGAAGGCCGCACCACCGATGATCAGGACTTCAAAGGGCTGTATCAATGCTGCGATTGCGCCGTGGGACAGCACGTATCCGCCGAGCACACTCGCGAAAACCACAATAATGCCGATTATTTTAGCCATAGGTAAAGGGTACTTACTGAGTCGGGTTCAGGGACATATGCGGAAGTTCGTGAAACTCTTCTTCTCCTTATCGGCCTAACTGGGCCAGACTATAGCCAGTTAAGGCGAAAAGCCAGTTCGGTCCTCGGCCAAAGGCTCAGGCAAAGCGGCCGGAGCCCGGAAAACCAGCTGTCAGATTGCTCAAAAAAACTCGTCAAACAGGCCTCCTGCATGCCGTCAGAAACCTCGCATTCGACAGTCGTTCCGAACAACCTCACTGCGTGGGTCAAGCACCTGGACAGCCTTGCGCTCCCCGTGCCTGCGGCCAACCACAAAAAGGTAAAGGACGCGCTGAATGACAGTCGGCGGTCACTGCGTGAAATCGCGGACATGATGCAAGACAGCCCGGCGCTGGTGCTGAGCGTCATGCGTGAAGCCAACCACCATACCACTGGCCTGACCGAACCGGCCGAAAGCCTTGAGATCGCCATCAATCGCCTGGGCCTGGCCCGCACGGAAGTGCTGCTTAACCGCCTGCCTTCGGTGGAAACTGCCGATATTCCGGTCGCCTTCCTGCAACTGCAACTGATCAGCCAGCACGCCACGCAGCAGGCCAACGGACTGTTCGCAAGCCGCCTGGCGCGGTTGTGGCAGGACATTCATCTGGGCGCCCTGCTGTTCCTGGCGCCGCTCTGGCCTATGGCGCTGGCTCACCCGAAACTGCTGGAAGACTGGGAACTTCGGGTTATCCACAAGGGCGAACGGGCTCGGGCGGTGGAAAAAGAGCTATTTGGTGTCGCCCTGCTCGACCTGTGCCTGGCCGTAGCCGAAACCTGGCGCCTGCCACTATGGGTTACCCAGGGTTATCGACTGCTGATCAGCGAACGCCGGGAGGTGGTCAAGGCGCTGCGCATCGCCAGGGAAAACGACGACCCCTTGCAGCAGCAACAGCTGATGGACGCCGATCCCAACCTGCGCCGCTGGTTCAACCAGCCTGCCAATACCGTGTTGCTCGGCAACGGCCTGGCCCTGTCGGCACAACAGGCGTGGAACAGCCCTCACTGCATCCGCTGGGAACTGCTCACCTGCCTGTACCTGCAGCAACCCCTGGACGAAACTCAGCAGCAAGTCCATCAGAACGCCGCCAGCAGTGGCCGCCTGCACGCATCCCCTGGCCTGTGGCATCCGGCCGAAGCGCTGATCTGGCCATGGAACACCCGCCGCGTACACCGCGGCCTGCTACCCGCACCGCCGCCGTCGGCCGATGCACTGCAGCATTGGCGCCAGCTGTGTGCCGAGCTGCTGCTAGAGCCGAGCCGCTTCACCAACGCCATGCACCTGACCATCTGTGCCCGGGACGCCCTCAAGGCCTGCGGCATGCAGCGCGTCCTGCTGTTGATGATGGAAAAGACCGGCACCAGTCTGCGTGTACACCAGTCTGTCGGGCTGCCCAAGGAAGTCGGCGGCACCGTGCTGCATATAAAGGAAAGCACCGTGCTGCAGCGCCTGTTGGCCCAGCCCACACAATTACGCCTGACGCCCGCCAACCACGCGCAGTTCTCGGCGTTATTGCCCGGCAGCCTGAAAGCCCTGTTCAACGGCAGCCACTGGCTGATCAAGTCCGTCGCCAATAACGGCAAGGTCGTCATGTTGATTGTCGCCGACCAGGGCGGCGGGCCGTTCTCGGAAATCAGCGTGCAGGCCTTCGGCAAGACCACCCAGTGCATCGAACGCGCCTTGGCCAGCTTTACCAATCGCAAGAGTTGAGAACTTAGGGCTTGGTGTACAATTCGCCTCTTTTCGATGATCTGGAGGCACCCATGTCAGTCTTCTCCAGCTTGCCGCTGGTGATCGAACCCAGCGACTTGCAGCCACATCTGCACGCCCCCGAGCTGATTCTGGTGGACCTGACCAGCAGCGCCCGCTATGCCGCCGGTCATCTGCCGGGTGCGCGTTTCGTCGACCCCAAGCGTACGCAACTGGGCCAGCCACCGGCACCGGGCCTGCTGCCGCCCCTGACGCAGTTGCAAGAGCTGTTCGGTGAATTGGGCCACAACCCGGATGCGGTCTACGTAGTCTACGACGACGAAGGCGGCGGCTGGGCCGGGCGCTTCATCTGGCTGCTGGATGTCATCGGCCACAGCAAATATCACTACCTGGATGGCGGCCTGCTGGCCTGGCAGGCCCAGGATCTCCCCTTGAGCACCGAGACGCCCGCCCCTGTCGGCGGCCCGGTGGCCCTGACCCTCCATGAGGAGCCCACTGCCACCCGGGAATATCTGCAATCACGCCTCGGCGCTGCCGACCTGGCAATCTGGGATGCGCGCGGCCCGACCGAATACTCCGGCGAGAAAGTCCTGGCGGCCAAGGGCGGGCATATTCCCGGCGCGGTCAATTTCGAATGGACGGCCGGCATGGATCAGGCGCGCAATTTGCGTATCCGCAAGGACATGCCGCAAGTCCTGGAACAACTGGGCATCACGCCTGACAAAGAAGTCATCACGCACTGCCAGACTCACCATCGCTCCGGCTTCACTTATCTGGTGGCGAAGGCGCTAGGGTACCCGCGCGTCAAAGGCTATGCGGGCTCATGGGGCGAGTGGGGCAACCACCCCGATACCCCTGTCGAGAAGTAAGTCACATCCGGAATTCACCGCGAATACGCTCTAGGAAATTTGATGAAACAAAATTTGTTTATTTTCTTCCAGTACGTCCTGCCCCATCACCTGCTGTCACGACTGGCTGGCTGCATCGCCGAGTGTCGCGTGCGCTGGTTCAAGAATGCCTTTACCAGCTGGTTCGCCCAGCGCTATCAGGTGGACATGTCTCAGGCGCTGGTCGAGGACCTCACTGCCTATGAACATTTCAATGATTTCTTCACCCGCGCCCTGAAACCCGGAGCGCGTCCGCTGGACCAGACGCCCGGCGCAATACTGTCACCGGCCGACGGTGCCATCAGCCAGTTGGGCAGCATCGAGCAGGGCCGGATTTTCCAGGCCAAAGGCCATAGCTTCAGCGCCCTGGAACTGCTCGGTGGCGACGCTGCCCTGGCCGCGCCGTTCATGGGTGGCGAGTTCGCCACGGTTTACCTGTCGCCCAAGGACTACCATCGCGTGCACATGCCGGTTGCCGGGACCTTGCGTGAAATGGTCTACGTGCCGGGCCGCCTGTTCTCGGTCAACCAGACCACCGCAGAAAACGTTCCGGAACTGTTCGCCCGCAACGAGCGTGTCGCCTGCCTGTTCGATACCGAGCATGGGCCAATGGCCGTGGTACTGGTTGGCGCAATGATCGTGGCCTCGATTGAAACGGTCTGGGCCGGACTGGTCACGCCGCCCAAACGCGAACTGAAAAGCGTGCGCTATGACGAAGCTGCCCGTGCGCCCATTCATCTGGAAAAAGGGGCGGAACTGGGCCGCTTCAAGCTAGGCTCCACGGCCATCGTATTGTTCGGGCCGAATCAGGTCAGTTGGTTGAGCGAGTTGTCGGCGGGCGCGCCTGTGCAAATGGGTCAGGCGCTGGCATCATCGAAACTTGCTTGAGACCCGTCAGTCTGAATGTAAATGGGCGAACACGAGCGATGCTCGCCCATTGCCGGCCTGACAACTCAGAAAGGACATGACCGCAGTAAGACCTTACCAATGCTGCGGCCTGACACGGACAATGCTAAAGTGACATCATCGGTGTAGTAGGACACTTTGCTTTTAATTGACGTAGACTCCATCGACTCGCTCATGGAAATGCTATTAATCGGTTGATTGAAGCCGCCGTTCGGGCCTGTAAGCAGTTGGAGTTTGCCTGTCACATGAGTAATTTGAGCCTCCCTATGTTGCTGCGTGTTCCTACGCCAACGCAGTCGAGCCTATCGTTCTGTGAAGCCACTCCCCGCGACTTGAAGCGCTGGATCTCCACGCTGCCCAAAGCAAACCTCGGTGAAACCGCTCGTCAGCTTTATCAGGGCTTGAGCGAACTCAACCAGTTGATGACCTCCAGCGAAAACCGCCTGCAACTTCTGGAGCTGTTGCGTCCGGAAGTTTATTTCGTCTGCAAGCACCTTGAACGCCACTTCCTCAATCAAGCCATCGTCCTCGATGAGCGACCCCGTAAGGTCGCCAATCTCTGCCAAGCCCTGCAAAACCATCTTGCGGTGGGTTACAAGCAGATCATCGAGCGACTGTCGCCCAACTTCAATAAAGAGCTGGCCCCTGCCCTGACCACGGCCATGCAGCGTGCGCTGCACTGCCTCAATGGTCCGCTGATCCGCGCCAGCCAGCTTTACTGCCCGGTGCAGGACGGCCTCTGGCTGGAAATGCACCAGATCTATCAGATCGCCCGGCAGAACCAGCTGCAGAACACTCCGGTCAGCGACAGCCTGGCCAGCCATACCCGCACGCTGAGCATCGAGCAGACTTATATCGTCGCGCTGCTGCTGGGTTGCTCGCGCTGCAATCAGATGCGCCAGATCAACATCGGTCGCCTGGCTGATGTACTGGAGCCCTGGAGTGCCATGGTCAAGCTGCAATCGCCGGCCGATGGCGAAAGCCTGTTTGCGCTGTCGCCAAAGGCCGACAAACCGCCCCTGTACAAATCGCTGTTCCCCGACGAGCAGTGGCCGGAGCTGCTGGGCCTTAACCCGCTGACACTGGCGGCGACCATCAATCAGTATCTGGAACTGCCAGCCGAACAGCGCTCGCAGTCGCCATTGCTGGTGCCGCCAGGCTTCTCGACCGACCTGCTGCAACACGTAGCGGCGGCCTGGGGCGATGTCGCCGAGCGCACTTTCCAGCGCACGCCGGGCCAGGGCACGCTGAACGTCTGCATCGGCATGAGCGCACTGCATTTCAATGTCGGTGGGCAGAAATCCTTCAGTGACATGCTGCAAGTGCCGACCGCCGGCAAGGCGGCAGAATTCAAGCTGGAGTTGATGGAGCATAACGACGACCCCTGGTCGAGCGCCTTCGACACCCAGCGCGGCAATACTTCTCAGGTGCTGCTGCCCTACGAAGAAATCCAGTACCACCAGAACGACGCTGAAGGCAGCGAAGCCGCTGCCAACGCCCAGCAGAGCTTTCAGAACTACGATCTGCACATCGTCAACCACAGCCCTGGCGGCTACTGCCTGGCCTGGCCAAAAGAAGTACCGGACCAATTGCAGGCCGGTGAGCTGATCGGGATTCAGGATGATGTGGCGCAAGGCTGGAGCGTTGCCGTGGTGCGCTGGGTACGCCAGGTACGCAGTGGCGGCACGCAGATGGGCGTCGAGCTGATCGCCCCCTTTGCCCAGCCTTGCGGCCTGCAACTGGTGCGCGAAGGCCAGAACAGCCAGTACCTGCGCGCCCTGCTGCTGCCGGAGGTCCGCGCCATCGGCCAACCGGCGACGATCCTCGCGCCCTGCCTGCCGTTTCAGGAAGGCAATCACGTGATGATCAATATCGCCGGTGAGGAACGCCGTGGCGCCCTGCAACATCGGCGCGCCGGCAGTGGCAGCTACAACCAGTTCGAATACCAGACCTTCGAGGCGCCTAAGTCAGCGCGCAACGATAATGGTCCGGGGCAGGAATTCGATTCGCTGTGGACGTCGCTCTAAACTTCGATATGAATTGAGGCAGCCTGTGGGAGCGAATTCATTCGCGAAGAGGTCAGCTCATTCAATAAAACCTCATCGTCTGAAGTACTGCTTTCGCGAATGAATTCGCTCCCACAACCGTTTCCCGGCAGACCTCGTGTCAGGCACGCCCTTCACGGTCACGGAACCCCAACAGATAGAGGATGCCGTCCAGGCCCAGAGTCGAGATCGCCTGTTTGGCCGACTGCTTGACCAGCGGCTTGGCGCGGAACGCTACCCCCAGGCCGGCAATGGCCAGCATCGGCAGGTCGTTGGCACCGTCGCCTACGGCAATGGTCTGTTCCAGGCTCAAACCTTCCTTTAGCGCCAGCTCGCGCAGCAGATCAGCCTTGCGCTTGGCGTCGACGATCGGCTCGATGGCCACCCCCGTGCATTTGCCATCCACTACTTCCAGCTCATTGGCGAACACGTAGTCGATACCCAGTTTCGCCTGCAACTGCTTGGCGAAGTAGGTGAAGCCACCGGATAGAATGGCGGTCTTGTAGCCCAGGCGCTTGAGTTCGGCAAACAGCGTCTCGGCACCTTCAGTCAGGCGCAGCTGCGCGCCGATCTCGTCCAAGACGCTGACATCCAGCCCCTTGAGCAGCGCCAGACGCTCCTTGAAACTCGCGCGAAAATCCAGCTCGCCACGCATGGCGCGTTCGGTAATCTGCGAAACCAGTTCGCCCACACCGGCAGCCTTGGCCAATTCATCGATAACCTCGGCTTCGATCAGGGTCGAGTCCATGTCGAATACCGCCAGGCGACGGTTGCGGCGGAACAGCGAGTCCTGCTGGAAGGCGATATCGACATTGAGTTCCTGAGCCACGCTGAGGAATTCAGCCTGCATGGCCTTGGCATCTTCCGGCTCGCCGCGCACGGAAAACTCGATGCAGCCCTTGCCCTTGTCGGCCGGAGTGTCCAAAGGCATGCGCCCGGACAGGCGATCGATCTGGTCGATATTCAGGCCGTACTTGGCGGTGATCGAGCTGACGCGCTGCAATTGCTCGGCGGTCACTTTGCGGGTCAGCAGGGTGACGATATGCCGGGCCTTGCCCTGACCATCGACCCACTGCTGATAGTCCTCTTCGGACACCGCCGTGAACCGCACCTGCTGATCCAGCTTGTAAGCGGTGAACAGGATGTCCTTGAGCACCGAAGAACCTTGCTCGGTCCCCGGAATTTCAACCAGGATGCCGAACGACAAGGTGTCGTGAATCACTGCCTGACCAATATCGAGAATGTTCACGCCACCCTGGGCAAGTACCCCGGTGATGGCCGCAGTGAGACCGGGACGGTCAACACCTGTGATGTTAATCAGGACAATTTCGCGCAAGGCGCACCCCCGCAGTGGAAAAAAACCGCATTCTACCCACTTTCAGTGACCATCGGGCACAGCCAGCGCTTTGCCGCTACTGGGTCGCTCGCTATACTGCGCGGCAACTTCTCCAAGAGAGCCGTGCTCTGTGAACCGGCCCACGCCCGTCAAAACCGATAACTTCTTCCTGCTGATCTTCCGTGCGTTACGCCACCGTCGTGTGCCGATCGCGTTGCGTATCGCCAGCCATAACGTGATCCTCGTCGCCCTGGCGCTGGTGATCTATGCCGGCGTCATGGGGCTGCAGTTCAAGCAGGCCATGCACGAGCAGGCCGATGCGCTGGGACAGGCCCTGACCACTCAGACAGCCACCTCAGCGACTGAACTGCTGGTGTCCAACGACATCCTCAGCCTCAACGTCCTATTGGGTAACCTGGTGAAAAACCCGCTGGTGGCCCATGCGGCAATCTACAGCGTGGATAACCGCATCCTTGCCGAAGCCGGACAGCGCCCGAAAAACGGCCTGCTGGGCGAAAGCGAAGGGCTGTACGAGATCAAGATCACCTTTCAGGACGTCATCGCCGGGCACCTGCGCATCAGCCTGGACATGAGCCAGTTCCAGCAGCCCATGACCATCAGCCTGCAAAGCATGGGGATCCTCGCCGGCATCCTGCTGGCTCTGGCCCTGGCCCTGAGCCTGCGCCTGGGCCGGCATATCTCCACGCCGCTGCTGCAACTGCGCATCTGGCTGCGGGATATCGACCCCTACACCCCGGCCACCGATCGCCAGGACGAAATCGGCGACCTGGCCCGGCAACTGCGCACCTCCTTCGCCCCTCCCGCTCCGGAGCCCGTGCCGGAGCCGGAACCCGAGTACGAAGAAGAAGAGGACGACCACTTCGGCAACGCCAGCGAGCATGATGATCCGGCCTTTGAAGTCCGTGATCTGCGCGATCCGGGTTTCGACGAAGCCCCGGCGTCGCGCCCGGTGCACAAGCCTCTGGTGCCGCGCGCCCTGGTCGCCGAGGAAGATGAAGAAGACGATCACGACCCCTTTGCCGACCTGCGCGATCACTCTGCTCCGGTCGTGCAGCCTCAACGCACCGCCGTGGTCGACACCCAGCCACGCCACAGTGCGGTGCTGGCCGTGCAACTGGGCGCTCAGGATCAGTTGCGTCGCCTGCCCCGGGCACGCCTGACTGACCTGTTGCAACGCTATCGCGACTGCATCGACCAGGCCGCATCGCTGTATGACAGCGAACTGCACACCCTGAACGACGGCAGCACCCTGATGCTGTTCCACAGCCAGGACAGCGGCGATGACTACCTGACCAACGCCATTTGCTGTGGTGAGCTGTTGCGCGCCTTGAGCCATGCCCTGCAGATCGAAGTCGCCGACAGCGGCATCACCCTGCAATTGCAATTGGGCCTGACCCTGGGTGATGGCTTGTCCGGTCTGAGCCAGATCGACCTGCTGCTGACCGAGACTGCCCAGGACGCCCTTGCCCTGTCGCAACACAGCCGCAACCTGCTGCTGGTGGAGCGCAAGATCAGCGACGACAGCCTGATCCGCCAACGCGCCCGCATCCGCCCCATCGCCAGCCCCGAAGGCGCCTGCTGCGTCGAACGCCTGATGGAGCCCTACCCGTCCATGCTGGAACGGCAACTGGCGCGCATGCACGAAGCGCGCAAGGCCTGACCCTCCCGCTTGCCAAGCCCCAAACAAAAACACCCTGCCGAGGCAGGGTGTGGGGGGGCAAGATCTATATCAATTCAGCGTTCTGCGGTGTAACTGATACCACGCCATCTCGCGGCAATGGTGATGCGTTGGAGCGAGGCTTGCCCGCGAATGGGTCGACGCGGCATGGCTGTCTTATCGTGTCGCTCATTTTGCGGGCAAGCCTCGCTCCAACAGAGCAGGCCGACATAGAAATCTATTAGAACCTGAACACTTCCAGATCCGTACGAATCGGCGAAGCGATTGGAATCTTCGGCTTCTCAGGCTCTTTGGCCTTGGCTACCGGCGGCTTCTTCGGTTCTTCCACCGGCTGCCAGGCAATCGGCTTGACTGCGGCGCTGACCTGATCGGCCAGGCGCTGCAAAAGAATGCCCTGCGCCTTCACCTGCGAGGCAGAAGTGCCGTTGTGGTTTTCCTGCAAGTGAATCAGGCGGCTGTCGCGCACCTGGCCCTTGCGATCCAGCAGACGCCATTGGGCATCGAGAATCGCCGGTTGCTGCTCGCCGGAGTCCAGGCGGGTGATGGACAGCACAACCTGTACATCCGGAATGAAATTGGCGACAGCGGGAGCCATGACTACACGCTGGCTGTCGAGCTTCCACGACAGTTGTCGTAGCAGCAATTGATCGATGTCCGAAGACAGGCTGCCGGCCCAGCGTCCATCCGGCGAAGCCGTCAGGCTGCCATCGGGCTGGCGTTGCAGCAGGGTTTCACGTTGCAGATAGTCAGCGATGGCAACAGGGCCAAGCACCACGGCCAGACCTGTATTTTTCGGTTGACCGGGATCGCCACTGTCGAGCTGATAAAGGGCGGTCGGTTGATGCATGCTGCAACCCGCAAGACCCAGAACGCTGGTCAGCAGCATGAGAAGAGGAAGGCGTAAAAGTTTCATCGTCCCGTCCAGATAGCTATTAAAATGCCATCATCGTGTATAAATGCTGAATAAAAGCCGTACAGGCACTCAGCCATTGAAGTGCCGCATCTCGTCATATCATCCGTGAATATGCGTCGTGACTCCAGCGATTAAGCACCGATCTTCGTAGGAAAACGAAGACCGATAGCTCTAATCTGCAATTATCCGGCGATTTCCACCAACAAGGCATCGACCCGCTGGAAGCCCCGCGGCAGTTTATTGCCTCGCCGACCGCGTTCGCCCTTGTAATGTTCCAGATCGTCAGGTTTGAGCGACAAGTTGCGCTTGCCAGCCTGCAGAACCAGGGTTGCGCCGTCAGGAATCACGGCCAGATCGGTGACGTACTCTTCGCGGGTAGCCACGCGCTCGCCGGGAATGCCGATGATCTTGTTGCCCTTGCCTTTGCCCAGCTGCGGCAAGTCACTGATCTTGAACACCAGCAGACGGCCTTCGGTGGTCACCGCAGCCAGCCAGTTCTGTTCACGATCAGCCACGGGACGCGGCAGGATAACCCTGGCGCCATTCGGCAGGCTTAACAGCGCCTTGCCGGCCTTGTTCTTGGCCTGCAGATCCTCACCCTTGACCACGAAGCCATAGCCAGCGTCAGAGGCGATCACGTACAGCGCATCGTCGTCCGGCAGCAGCACGCACTCGAAGGTGGCGCCCGGAGGGGGCTGCAGCTTGCCGGTCAACGGCTCACCCTGGCCCCGTGCCGATGGCAGGGTATGAGCCGCCAGGGAATAGCTGCGTCCAGTGGAGTCGATGAATACCGCGTACTGGTTGGAACGCCCCATTGCCGCAGTCTTGTAACCGTCACCGGCCTTGTAGGACAGACCGGTCGCGTCGATATCGTGACCTTTGGCCGAGCGCACCCAACCTTTTTCCGACAGTACGACAGTCACTTTCTCGTTAGGCAGCAGGTCATGTTCCGTCATGGCCTTGGCTTCAGCGCGCTCGACAATCGGCGAGCGGCGATCATCGCCATAAGTCTCGGCGTCCTTGAGAAGCTCGGTGCGCACCAGCTTCTTCAGCTTGGCTTCGCTGCCGAGCAGAGCCAGCAGCTTGGTGCGCTCGTTGTTCAGTTCGTCCTGCTCATTGCGCAGCTTCATTTCCTCGAGGCGTGCCAACTGACGCAGGCGGGTATCGAGGATGTAATCAGCCTGGATTTCGCTCAGCTCGAAGCGCTCGATCAGGCGGGCACGCGGATGCTCCTCGGTACGGATGATATGAATCACTTCATCCAGATTGAGGTAGGCGATCAGCAAGCCATCCAACAGATGCAGACGACGCTCCACCTTATCGAGGCGGAATTGCAAGCGGCGACGCACGGTCAGCACGCGGAATTCCAGCCATTCGACCAGCAGGGCGCGCAGGTTTTTCAGCTGCGGCTTGCCGTCCAGACCGATGATATTGATGTTGACCCGGTAGCTGGACTCCAGGTCCGTGGTGGCAAACAGGTGCTGCATCAGCGCTTCGTGGTCGACCCGGCTGTTCACCGGAATGATCACGATACGGCAAGGGTTCTCGTGGTCGGACTCGTCGCGCAGGTCGGCAACCTGCGGCGCCTTGGACGGCTTGGCCTGCATCAGCGCGGCAATCTGCTCGAGCACCTTGGCGCCAGACACCTGATGCGGCAGCGAGGTAACGATGATGTCGCCATCTTCGACATGGTACACAGCACGCATGCGCACCGAGCCCTTCCCGGTTTCGTACATTTTCAGCAGATCGGCACGTGGCGTGATGATCTCTGCTTCGGTCGGATAATCCGGGCCCTGGATATGCTCGACCAGTTGTTCGACCGTGGCCTTGGGCTCGTCGAGCAGGCGTACGCAGGCGGTGGCGACTTCGCGCAGGTTATGCGGCGGCACGTCGGTGGCCATGCCGACGGCGATACCGGTGGTGCCATTGAGCAGGATATTGGGCAGGCGCGCCGGTAATACCGCTGGCTCATCCAGGGTGCCGTCGAAGTTCGGCACCCAGTCCGCGGTGCCCTGGCCCAGTTCGCTGAGCAACACTTCGGAGTAACGCGACAGGCGCGCCTCGGTGTAACGCATGGCAGCGAAGGACTTGGGATCATCCGGCGCACCCCAGTTGCCCTGGCCGTCCACCAGTGTGTAACGGTAGCTGAACGGTTGCGCCATCAGCACCATGGCTTCGTAGCAGGCCGAGTCACCGTGGGGGTGGAACTTACCGAGCACGTCGCCGACGGTACGCGCCGACTTCTTGTGCTTGGAATCGGCGTCCAGGCCCAGCTCGCTCATGGCGTAGATGATGCGGCGCTGTACAGGTTTCAGGCCGTCGCCGATATGCGGCAAGGCCCGGTCCATGATCACGTACATGGAGTAGTTGAGGTAGGCCTGTTCGGTGAAGTCAGACAGTGAACGGCGTTCTACACCATCCAGGCTGAGGTCAAGGGAGTCGCTCATGCGGGCCTCATCAGTAAGTATTCGGGCGTGGCAGGCTGTCGCTGCGGCGCCGGGTCTATTCGATTGATTTCAAACGGGCTCATCAACGCGCATCCCAGCCATCGGCGGGGGCGGCGAAACGCCAGACAATCGGGCGTTTCTCGCCATCGGCGCGAGCACCGAAATTATTGTCGATGCCGATCCAGGCACCCTTGTCGTCAATCACCAGCGCCTCGGTCAGGCCATAGGGTTGATCGTACAGGCGCATGGGCTGCAGGGCTTCTTCAGCGAATGACCAGCAGCGCTCGACCACGCCGGTTTCCAGGGTGCGACGGCAGATGCGATAGGTTGCCCGCTCCAGCGTGAACAATTTGTCGTGGTAGAGCATCAGATCAGAATAATCCTGGGACACCTTCTTGCCGCCCAACTGTTTGGGTAGCCGGGTCTTGTCGGTATCGGTATTCAGCACACAGCTGCCGTTGCAGTGCCAGCCGTTTGCGTCATGCTGAACCGCCAGCAAGCCACGCTCCTCGCGCTCGGCCGCCAGCCACAAACGGTCGCCCGCAGCGTTGACGGCGATGCCTTCGAAGATCGCATTGAAATGTTGCAGCATGCCTCTGTCACGGGCCTCCTCCACCAACTTTGTCGGCAGATCAAGCCACTGCGGCGCGCCATCAACCGGCACCTTGAGCACCGTGGCATAGCCTTCGCTGACCAGATAGCGGTTGCCCTTGGCGTCGCAGCTCACGCCTTCGAAGTCCATTGCCCCGCCCCGCATATAGGACGAGGCTTTGGTCATCGAACGCAAGGTCAGGGGCAGGCCACTGTCCGGTACCGGAGGAAGATCCAGGTGATGGGCAACCGCCCTCCACACCGTATTGCTCATATCGAGGCTGTAGAGCACCTCGTCGTCGCGATCGGATACCGTCCACATGCTGCCGTTGCAATAGGTCAGGCCCGACAGATTACCGCCGGGCATATCGTCGACGGCATGCTCGGACAGCAGCTTGAGCTCTTCCTGCACCACCATCGGCACGGCGAAGACCGGGGCCATGACGACCAGCAAAGCCGCCAGCCAGACTCGCATCAAGCCAGAACCTCGGCCAGGTTGCCTTTGGATTCGAGCCAGTTCTTGCGATCCGGGGCGCGCTTCTTGGCCAACAGCATGTCCATCATTTCCGAAGTCTGCTCGATGTCCTCCAGGGTCAGCTGGACCAGACGCCGGGTGTTCGGGTCCATGGTGGTCTCGCGCAGTTGCGGCGGGTTCATTTCACCCAGACCTTTGAATCGGGTGACCTGAGGCTTGCCGCGTTTCTTCTCGGCGACCAGTCGGTCAAGGATGCCATCACGCTCGGCTTCGTCCAGGGCGTAATAAATATCCTTGCCCAGGTCGATGCGATACAGCGGCGGCATGGCCACATACACGTGACCGGCCAGGACCAGCGGACGGAAGTGCTGAACAAATAGCGCGCAGAGCAAAGTGGCAATGTGCAGACCGTCGGAGTCGGCGTCGGCGAGGATGCAGATCTTGCCATAACGCAGCTGACTGACGTCCTCGGCACCCGGGTCGACGCCGATGGCCACGGCAATATTGTGTACTTCCTGGCTGGCGAGGACTTCGCCGCCGTCGACTTCCCAGGTGTTCAGAATCTTGCCGCGCAACGGCAGGATGGCCTGGAACTCCTTGTCCCGCGCCTGCTTGGCCGAACCACCGGCGGAATCACCCTCGACCAGGAACAGCTCGGCACGCATCGGGTCCTGCCCGGCGCAGTCAGCCAGTTTGCCGGGCAGCGCCGGGCCCTGGGTGATGCGCTTGCGTTCGACCTTCTTGCTGGCCTTCAGACGACGACCGGCGTTATTGATCGCCAGTTCGGCCAGTTGCATGCCCAGTTCGGAGTTGGCATTGAGCCACAGACTGAAAGCGTCCTTGACCACTCCGGAAACGAAGGCCGCCGCCTCCCGGGACGACAGTCGCTCCTTGGTCTGGCCGGAGAACTGCGGTTCCTGCATCTTCATCGACAGGACGAAGGCAATCCGCTCCCAGACGTCTTCCGGCGCCAGCTTGACCCCGCGCGGCAGCAGATTGCGGAATTCGCAGAATTCACGCATCGCATCGAGCAGGCCCTGACGCAGGCCGTTGACGTGGGTACCGCCCTGGGCCGTGGGGATCAGGTTGACGTAGCTTTCCTGCAGGCTGTCGCCGCCTTCGGGCAGCCACAGCAAGGCCCAGTCGACAGCTTCTTTATTACCGGCGAAGGAGCCGCAGAACGGCTCGTCCGGCAGACGCAGGAAATCCGTCACCGAGTCTTGCAGGTAGGAACGCAGGCCATCTTCGTAATGCCACTCGACCTTCTCGCCACTGGCCTTGTCTTCAAAGCTGACCAGCAGCCCCGGACACAACACGGCCTTGGCCTTGAGCACATGCTTGAGGCGGCTGACAGAAAACTTCGGCGAATCGAAATACTTGGGATCCGGAGCGAAATATACGCTGGTGCCAGTATTGCGCTTGCCCACCGTGCCGATCACGGCCAGCTCGGACGCCTTGTAACCGTCGGCAAAGCTCATTTCGTATTCGTTGCCGTCGCGCTTGACCCGGACCCGGACCAGGGTCGAGAGCGCGTTGACCACGGAGATCCCCACACCGTGCAGGCCGCCGGAGAACTGGTAGTTTTTGTTGGAGAATTTACCGCCCGCGTGCAGCTTGGTCAGGATCAGCTCGACCCCGGAGACACCCTCTTCCGGGTGAATATCCACAGGCATGCCGCGACCGTCATCGGACACTTCAAGCGAGTTGTCGGCATGCAGGATGACCTGCACCGACCTGGCATGACCGGCCAGGGCCTCGTCGACACTGTTGTCGATGACTTCCTGGGCCAGGTGGTTGGGCCGCGAGGTATCGGTATACATGCCCGGACGTTTGCGTACCGGGTCGAGGCCCGAGAGGACTTCGATGGCGTCGGCGTTATAAGAGCTAGCGCTGGGATTGGCCATGGGGTCTCGTCATCAATGGTTCGTTAAATTTCAGCACTGTGGGACCGGCTTTAGTCGGGAAGGGGCCAGTATCTTCAATGCATCTGCATTGTCTGGCATAACGCCTTCCCGGCTGAAGCCGGTCCCACCGGTTCGGTTACAACTCAGGCGCAAATCCGGCAAAACTCAACACGGCAGGCAACTGCTCGGCAAACCCTTGGTAGCTGTGATCGCCACCGGCCTGAATGCGCAGGGCACAGGCCCGGTAAAAGGCTTCGGCGCGCCGGTAATCCAGGGTTTCGTCGCCGGTCTGCAACCATACCTGCGTACGCTGCGGATCCTGCGGGGCCGGGACTTCCAGTTCGGCCAGGGCTTGCACATGGTCGAGAGTCAGTTCCCAGCGCTCACCGGTATAGAGGTTTTCCTGGGGGCCAAGAAAGCCGTCAAACAACTGGTGTGGATTGACCGCTGGATTGATCAACAAGGCTTTGAGGCCGTAGCGCTGGGCCAAGTGAGTCGCATAGTAGCCGCCGAGCGAGCTGCCGACCAGCAGTGGCCGCCCCAGTTCATCAATTGCGGCTTCCAGCTGGGCAATGGCCTGGCGGGGGTGGTGGTGCAGTTCCGGAACCCGCAACTGCTCAGCCAACCCTCGGGCCTGCATCAAGGCCGCGAGCTGAGTGGCTTTTTTCGACAGGCCCGAACTGTTCAGACCATGGATATACAACAGGGTGGGGGTTTCGCCGGTCACACCATGCACTCCCGAATTGTTCTGTGTTTGCGCAAAACCACGCAGTTTACAGGGACTCAGGGAGCAAGACTGCCTTTAATACGTTTCCAATAGATGTTGGGCTGCACGCGATTCCGTATTTCCAGAGCAATAAAGCATGGCTAATCAATAACCTTCTCCACCTAAATCAACCTCGAACGCAAAACCGGTCACACGGGAAATACCGGTCTCCAGCCGCCCATCGTCATACAGCCGCATCCAGCGATAGCCGGGCGGCAGGTCATCGAGTTGGAAATCCTCACTGCCCGGCGCGAACTGGATGCAGGTTGAAGGCGAAGCCAGCAGGCGCACACCCTCGCGCACCTGATCGAACATCTGATGAATATGCCCCCATAGCACGGCCCTGACCTGCGGGAACCGGCCAAGCACGGCGAACAAGGCATCGGGATTACGCAGGCCGATGGGTTCCATCCAGGCACAATCGATGGGAATCGGATGATGATGCAGACAGATCAGGTGATGACGCTCCGGCGCTTCGCTCAGCGCTCGGGCCAGTAGCTGTAGTTGCCCATCCTGCAGATAGCCGGGCACCGAACCCGGCACGGCGGAATCGAGCAGGGTAATACGCCATTGACCAATATCGATCACCGGCTCGAGGAGGTCGCTTTGCCGGGCAGCTTCAGTCATCTGCGGCAGTTCGTCGTGATTACCCGGCAACCAGCGGGCTGGCGCGGCAATCTGCGCGCTCAGTTGGCGAAACGCCTGATATGACTCCACGCTGCCATCCTGGGACAGATCACCGGTGGCCAGCAGCAGATCGACAGCGGGTTGTTCTGCCAGCACCGACTCGATGACTTTTTCCAGGCTCTGCCGGGTATTCATGCCCAGCAACCGCCCGTCCGCATCAGCGAATAAATGGCTGTCAGACAGTTGGACCAACAGAACTGAAGTGTCTTTAGCGGGGACGTTAGGCAACGGCCATCTCCTTGGGCAGGGTCTGGCGATTATGGAAGCAAGCGACTTCATCAGCAAATGGCTGGATGAGCACTGAGTCACAAGCCAGACCGACCATCGATAGATGTTTTGAACCTTGTTCAATCTATTCCAAAAAAAAATAACAACCTATCAAAAGTGACAGGTCTCAGCTGCCATTGATAAGCCTATGTTACTCCCTGGGCAATTGTACCGCCCGCATCGATAACAAAGTAATGATTAGAGCAGGTCAAGAACAATGAAAAATCAACAATCCGCCGAGAGTTTTGCAGAATATCTTGTGCGTGGAAAAAAGGCCGATGGGACTTGGGCGGTTCTTCTCAATGATGAACAGATGCACATCGCTGAGGCCGACATCGAGATGTACTGCAACCCCGATTCAGGACGATGTTCTAAAGTTGTTCGCCTCTATACGCCCACAGAGGATATGACGCGCAGAGGCCTAAGCATAGGGCTTCAACGGGACTTCCTTCCGGGAAAATACCCTGTTGATGAAAACAGTTCTTTTGTGACTTACACAATGTTTCGTCGATGGGATGAAGCTATCGGAGGCTGGTATCCTGTGGGTTATCCCGCCAGAGAGGGCTTTATCGAACTGATATCCTCCAGCGAAGAAAGACAGCAGATGCACGCTCGCTTCGAGGTAATTGTAGTGACGGATGGCCAGCGCCACAAATACTCTGGAGAGTTCGATGTACATGCAGCCTGAAACTTGGAAGCCACTATAAAACACCACTCAAGCGGCGCTTGCTGGCGGTAGACTAACCATCAACGCACCGCCTCAAACTCATGTCCACACGCCAGGCAATGGCTCAGCCATTCGCCGAGGAACAGGTTCAATTGGGCTTTTTCATCCGGCTGGTGCATGTCGGCATTGGGGTAAGGGTAGATGCCACGAAAACGCCGGGCATGTTCGGCACCGATGACTTCGGCCATGCGCGCATCGTGGTAGACCTGCACTTCCAGTTGCGGCACCGGCAGCCATGGCAGGCTGTGTTCCTGACGGACTTGCAAAGTGGTGGTGTAGGGGCAGTCGAGCAGCACTTCGACGGCCAGCACGCCGAGCATCTGGTCGCCCTGGGTAACGGCCACGCGGCGTGAGCGCTGTTCGTTGCGCATGTCCGGCAACAAGCGCATCAGACGTGCGTAGTTGGCCTCGCAGGCGGCCTGCAGGCCGACGAGATCGACACGATAGCGCTCACGCAAGAGATTCACGACCATAGCCCCCTGACTTCAGTACGGTTCAACGCCAGCCATTGCAAGGCAATGATCGTGGCGGCATTGCATATTCGTCCGTCGCGCACAGCCTGCAAGGCATCTTCCAGTGCCCATACCGTCACGCGAATATCTTCGGCTTCCGCCTCCAGGCCGTGCAGCCCCCCGACCTCGGTTTCGCCGCGGGTTTCGCAGCGGCCCAGGTACAGATGCACGAACTCGTCACTGCCGCCCGGCGAAGGAAAATATTTGGTGATCGGCCACAAGGTTTGCAACGCAAGACCAGCTTCCTCCTCTGCTTCGCGGCGAGCAACCTCTTCAGGTGGTTCGCCGTTTTTATCGATCAGGCCAGCCACCAACTCGACCATCCACGGGTTGGCAGCCTTGTCCAGGGCACCGACGCGGAACTGCTCGATCAGCACCACTTCGTCATGGCGGGCGTCGTAGGGCAGCACGCAGACCGCGTCATGGCGCACGAACAATTCGCGATTGATGTCCCGGCTCATGCCACCGGCAAACAGCTCGTGGCGCAGGACCAGGCGATCCAGCTTGTAGAAGCCCTTGAAACAGGTGTCACGCTGGCTGATCTCAACCTTGGTCGGGGTCGAACGGATGCTGTCACTCATAGGGTTTCTCACTGCGCTGATCGTAGACTTCGCGCCATCCTAACGCGCATCGGCCTCGGTATGCAGCCCCCCGCCATCACACGGACTGGACGCAGGGGTTACAAAAGAACTCTAATCCGCCAGACGGCGAACCGATCACCGTATACGCAGTCAAACCACCTCGCGATACCGTCTCCATAGCCAAAGCCAAGGAACATCAATGTCGTTTTTGAGGATTACATCGCTGGTTGGCCTGGCCCTTGTACTGGGCGCCTGCCAGAGCATTTTCCAACCCAATTACCGCACGCCGCTGGCCGTCCAGCGCGATGCTTCTGAAGTAATCCAACCGGGCTGCAGCAGTGCCGATTGCCCGCTGGTCAATATTGATACCGTGCACTTTGCCGATGAGCCGCAACTCGATGCCATTGTCGAGCGCACGCTGCTGCAACTGACCCGCAGCGACAACGGCGGGCCGGTGCAGCCGACCCTCAAGGCTTATCAGGAACAATTCCTGCGCGACAACCAGGGCCATATCAACAGCTACTTGCAAGCCAAGGTACGCGAGCAGCATGACGGTCTGGTGGTGGTGGAATTGTCCAGTTACCTGGACACCGGCGGCGCCCACGGCACGCCTGGCCGGGCCTTCATCAACTACTCGCGCCAGCAGCACAAGGTGCTGACCCTGGCCGACATGCTGGTGCCGGGTCAGGAACAGGCGTTCTGGGACAAGGCGCAGCTGGCGCACCAGGCTTGGCTGATCAGCGTCAAGATGGATCAGGACAGCCAGTTCCTGCAAACCTGGCCGTTCAAAAAGACCCCGCATATCGCCCTGACCTATGGCGGTCTGATCCTCAAGTATCAGGTCGACACCATCGCCCCCTACTCCATGGGCCATATCGAGCTGAAGATTCCTTATCCGCAGCTCAATGGCATCCTCAAGCCGGAACTGTTCCCCGGCCGCGGCTGAAGGCTTTACCCAGCATGAACTGCAACACGCCAGCGACGACCAGCGCTGGCAGTGTTGCGCCAACGTTGGGGTAAAGATTGGCCAGCAGATGGTAGGTCGCCAGACCGCCCAGCCAGGCCAGCAGGGCCATGCCGTTCAACGCCGTGGCCAGGACCTGGGCACTGCGCCGGCGCAGTATGAAGTGATCCACCAGCACCACGCCGAACAGCGGCGCGAACACCGAGCCGATCAACAGCAGGAAGTTCTGGTACTGGGCCAGTGGTGCCAGACAGGCGATCAGGGTGCAGATCACACCAATGGCCAGAGCCAGATGCTCAACCTTGGCCTTGAGCAGAATCCCGCTGGAGACCGCCGCAGAATGAATGTCGGCAAAGGCGTTTTCCGACTCGTCGAGCAGAATCAGCAACAATGGAATCCCCATCCCGGCACCGGCCAGGGCCAGCAGCAGGGCATTGGTTTCGCCGCTCGGGGCGAACGCCAGGGTGTAGGCCACGCCCAGGCCCATCAGCCAGAAGTTACCGATAAAGAAGCCCAACGCAGTGCCACCGAAGACACCGCCGGCGCGCTTGCCGAAGCGTGAGTAGTCCGCGATCAGCGGCAGCCACGACAGGGGCATGGCGATGGCGATGTCGAAACCCACGGCAAAGGGCAGCGAACCATCACCGGCCTGAGCCCACAGCGCCGTCAGGTCAGCCTTGGCGAACAGGTTCCAGGTCAGCCAGATGCACGCCGCCAGCAACAGCCAGATACCCCATTTGCGCAGGATCTGCCGCACGAAGGTCAACGGCCCGCTGACGGCGAGCAAAGTGGCCAGGGCACCGAAGATCAGCGTCCACAGCAGCGGATTGGCCCACAGGCTGCCTTCGGCAAAGGCCCTGGCGCCGAGCAGGCTGGCGGCATCGCGCATGACAATGATTTCAAAGGCGCCCCAGCCGATCAGTTGCAACAGGTTCAGCACCGCAGGCAGCGCCGCGCCGCGACTGCCCAGGCTCAGCTTGAGCGCGGCCATGGAGGACAGGCCGGTATCGCTGCCGATCACCCCCACCGCCGCCAGCAGCAGGACACCCACCAGGGTGCCCAGGACAATCGCCAGCAACGAGCCGGACAGTCCCAGCCCCGGCGCCAGCAAGGCGCCGGTCTGCAAAACCATCAGGCCGATGCCGAGGGAGAACCACAGGGAAAACAGATCGCGCCCGCCGAAGACACGCTTGCCTGCGGGGACGGGGATATCGGGGGAATAAGTGCCGGGTGTGTTCATGTTGTTATCTCAATACGGAGCAGCGGCAAGCTTTAAGCGGCAAGCTACAAGTCTGAAGCAAAAAGCAGCACTGCTTTTTCTTGCCGCTTGTAGCTTGCCTCTTGCGGCTTAGACTTTTTTATACAACTGACTACCTTCCTGCTTGAAGCGCTCAGCCTGTTCGCGCATGCCCTCTTGCACCGACACGTCCACCGCCTCGATCTTCTGGTTGGCGGCGTACTCGCGAACTTCCTGGGTGATTTTCATCGAGCAGAACTTCGGCCCGCACATGGAGCAGAAATGCGCGACCTTGGCCGAGTCCTTCGGCAGTGTCTCGTCGTGATACGAACGCGCGGTATCCGGATCCAGGCCGAGGTTGAACTGGTCTTCCCAACGGAACTCGAAACGCGCCTTGCTCAGGGCGTTGTCGCGGATCTGTGCCCCGGGGTGGCCCTTGGCGAGGTCGGCGGCGTGGGCGGCGATCTTGTAGGTGATGATGCCGGTCTTGACGTCGTCCTTGTTCGGCAGGCCCAGGTGCTCCTTGGGCGTGACGTAGCAAAGCATGGCGCAGCCGAACCAGCCGATCATCGCCGCACCAATACCCGAGGTGATGTGGTCGTAGCCGGGAGCGATGTCAGTGGTCAGCGGGCCCAGGGTGTAGAACGGTGCCTCGTCGCAGCATTCCAGCTGCTTGTCCATGTTCTCCTTGATCAGCTGCATCGGTACGTGGCCCGGACCTTCGATCATGGTTTGCACGTCATGCTTCCAGGCGATCTTGGTCAGTTCACCGAGGGTTTCCAGCTCGCCGAACTGCGCTTCGTCGTTGGCGTCGGCAATCGAGCCCGGACGCAGGCCATCACCCAGCGAGAAGCTGACGTCGTAGGCCTTCATGATTTCGCAGATATCTTCGAAATGGGTGTAGAGGAAGTTTTCCTTGTGGTGCGCCAGGCACCACTTGGCCATGATCGAACCGCCGCGACTGACGATGCCGGTCACGCGTTTGGCGGTCAGCGGTACGTAGCGCAGCAATACACCGGCGTGAATGGTGAAGTAGTCCACGCCCTGTTCGGCCTGCTCGATCAAGGTGTCGCGGAACAGCTCCCAGGTCAGGTCTTCAGCGGCGCCGCCGACTTTTTCCAGGGCCTGGTAGATTGGCACCGTACCGATCGGCACCGGCGAGTTGCGGATGATCCACTCGCGGGTTTCATGGATGTGCTTGCCGGTGGACAGGTCCATGACCGTGTCCGAGCCCCAGCGAATACCCCAGGTCAGCTTGGCCACTTCTTCCTCAATGGAGGAACCCAGCGCACTGTTGCCGATATTGCCGTTGATCTTCACCAGGAAGTTACGGCCAATGATCATCGGCTCCAGCTCGACGTGGTTGATGTTGGCCGGGATGATCGCGCGACCGCGGGCGATTTCCTCACGCACGAACTCGGCGGTGATTTCCTTGGGAATGCTCGCACCGAAGCTGTGACCGGCGTGCTGCTGCTTGAGCAGACCGGCGGCGCGGGCTTCCTGCAACTTCATGTTTTCGCGGATAGCGACGTATTCCATCTCGGCGGTGATGATGCCCTGACGCGCATAGTGCATCTGGCTGACGTTGGCCCCGGCCTTGGCCCGGCGCGGGTTGCGCACATGGGCAAAACGCAGGGCGGTCAGTTCGGCATCACTCAGGCGCTGCTGGCCAAAGTGGGAACTCAGGCCCGGCAGGCGCTCGGTGTCGTTGCGCGAGTCGATCCACGGCGAGCGCACATCGGCCAGACCTTTGCGCACATCGATGATGACGTTGGGATCGGTGTACGGGCCCGAAGTGTCATAAACAGTGACCGGGGCGTTGATCTCGCCACCGAAGTCGGTCGGTGTGACGTCGAGAGTAATCTCGCGCATCGGCACACGGATGTCCGGGCGCGAACCCTGGACATAGATTTTTTGCGAGCGGGTAAACGGCTGCACAGATCCCGAGTCGACCTGGGCGGACTCACTCAAGTGAATTGTGTTTTTTGCTTTTGTACTCATCACGGGCTCTCCAGACATCAGCGGCGGCTTGATTTGTCGGAGGGAGAACCTGAATGAACGGACGGATGCACCCTGTGTGGTGCTGAGTGACGAGCGATGGCGATCTGTTCATTTTTCGAACAATCGACCCCGGACGGCACTCAAGAGGACTCGCCGGGAGACGAGAAATCTTGTTCCCTACGCAGGCGCTAACCTGATCAGGTTCAACGGGATCCGGATAACCGATCTCAGCCTCTTCGCAAGGCACCCCGACAAGAACGGGGCAAGTCTAGACTTCGCCGCTGCCAAAACGCCAGTCTTATGCTTAATCCTTCGATAAATGGCCGATATGCCGGATTGTTTGCAGGACAACTCTGCCACTACACTCCTTAGCCTATTGCGGGTCAGAACAACTACGAACAGGGAATGCACCATGCTGCGCAAACTTTCATTGGCTGTGGCCGTGTCCTGTGCCTGCAACGGGCTGGCCTGGGCTGCCGAGCTCCCGGCGCCAATCCAGACCGGACTGGTCAATGTCTATCAGCAGGCAGTGCTCAACAACGCCGACCTGGCCGCCGCCCATGCCGATTACGATGCACGCAAGGAAGTCGTACCCCAGGCCCGCGCCGGCTTGTTGCCCAACCTGTCTGCCGGCAGCAGCATCAATAACACCCGCACCAGCATCGACCGCCCGGATGTCACCGCGACCCGCAGCGGCGTGGTCTACCAGGCCACCCTGGCCCAGCCGATTTTCCGCGCCGACCGCTGGTTCCAGCTCAAGGCTGCCAAATCGGTCAATGAGCAGGCGGCGTTGCAACTGTCGGCAACCGAGCAGAACCTGATCCTGCAAAGTGCCACCGATTATTTCTCGGTACTGCGTGCTCAGGACAACCTGGCCACGGCCAAGGCCGAAGAAGCAGCCTTCAAACGTCAACTGGACCAGGCCAATGAACGCTTCGATGTCGGCCTGTCAGACAAGACCGACGTGCTCCAGGCCCAGGCAGGCTACGACACCTCCAGGGCCAACCGGATCGTCGCCAAGCAACGGGTCGAGGATGCTTTCCAGGCTCTGGTGACCCTGACCAACCGCGACTACAACGCCATCGAAGGCATCGTCCACACTCTGCCAGTGCTGCCGCCGACGCCCAACGACGCCAAGGCCTGGGTCGATACCGCCTCTCAGCAGAACCTCAATCTGCAAGCCAGTAACTATGCGGTCAGTGCCGCTGAAGAAACCTTGCGCCAGCGCAAGGCCGGGCATGCGCCGACCGTGGACGCGGTCGTCAGTTACAAGCGTGGCGACAACGATGCCCTGGGTTTCAGTAACCCCAACTACACCGGACAGAACTACGGCGGCGATGTCGAGCAACGCAGCATCGGCCTGGAGCTGAATATTCCGCTCTACAGCGGCGGCCTGACCAGCTCGCAGGTGCGCGAAGCCTATGCGCGCCTGAGCCAGAGCGAGCAGCAGCGTGAAAGCCTGCGCCGTCAGGTGGTGGAAAACACCCGCAACCTGCACCGCGCGGTCAATACTGATGTCGAACAGGTCCAGGCGCGCAAGCAGTCGATCATCTCCAACCAGAGTGCCCTGGAAGCCACGGAAATCGGCTATCAGGTCGGCACGCGCAACATCGTCGACGTGCTTGACGCCCAGCGCCAGCTCTACGCTTCGGTGCGCGACTACAACAACACCCGCTATGACTACATCATCGACAACCTGCGCCTGAAACAGGCCGCCGGGACCTTGAGCCCCAGCGACCTGCAGGACCTGTCGCACTACCTGAAGGCCGACTACAACCCGGACAAGGACTTCCTGCCACCGGACCTGGCGACCCTGGCACAGAAGAATTTCGACAAGCCGGGCAAGCGCTGAAACGACCAATCACCTGGCCTGTTCAATCAATTGTGGGAGCGGATTCATTCGCGAAGGGGCCAGTACATCCAATGCATTGGCGGCGTCAGGAATAAAGCTTTCGCGAATGAATTCGCTCCCACAGTAGCGCGTGCATATCGTCGGATCCGTGGGAGCGGATTCATCAGCGAAGGGGCCAGTACATCCAATGCATTGGCGGCGTCAGGAATAAAGCTTTCGCGAATGAATTCGCTCCCACAGTAGCGCGTGCATATCGTCGGATCCGTGGGAGCGGATTCATC
>NZ_JBGLYM010000031.1:0-64708 GCF_047303955.1 Pseudomonas sp. Pseusp88
GGCAAGCCTCGCTCCAACGGAAAGAAATTCTACTAACAAAAAAGAGAATCCAATATGAACACTCCAGTCACCCCAACCAAAAGCATGCGCGCCGCCGTCTGGCACGCTCGTAACGATATTCGCGTCGAAGACGTGCCCCTGCCAGGTTCACCTCCCGCCGGTTGGGTGCAGATTCGCGTGCAGTGGTGCGGCATCTGCGGTTCCGATCTGCACGAATACGTGGCCGGGCCGGTATTCATTCCGGTGGACGCACCGCATCCGCTGACCGGAATCAAGGGGCAGTGCATTCTCGGCCATGAGTTCTGTGGCGAAATCGTTGAACTGGGTGAGGGCGTCGAGGGTTATAGCCTCGGCGAGCCGGTGGCAGCTGATGCCTGTCAGCACTGCGGTACCTGCTACTACTGCACTCATGGCCTGTACAACATTTGCGAGAACCTGGCCTTTACCGGGCTGATGAACAACGGTGCCTTTGCCGAACTGGTCAATGTCCCGGCCAACCTGCTGTACAAGCTGCCTGCGGGCTTCCCTGCCGAAGCCGGGGCGCTGATAGAGCCCTTGGCCGTGGGCATGCACGCAGTGAAAAAGGCCGGCAGCCTGCTCGGTCAGAATGTCGTGGTGGTGGGCGCGGGTACTATCGGCCTGTGCACCATCATGTGCGCCAAGGCGGCCGGTGCGGCGCAAGTGATTGCCCTGGAAATGTCCGGCGCACGCAAGGCCAAGGCCAAGGAAGTGGGGGCCACTCACGTGCTTGACCCCAACGAGTGCGACGCCCTTGCCGAAGTCAAACGCCTGACCGGTGGCCTCGGCGCCGATGTCAGCTTCGAATGCATCGGCAACAAACGTACCGCCAAGTTCGCCATCGACCTGATCCGCAAGGCCGGTAAATGCGTGCTGGTGGGGATTTTCGAGGAACCCAGCGAGTTCAACTTCTTCGAACTGGTGGCCACCGAGAAACAGGTGTTGGGATCCCTGGCCTATAACGGCGAGTTCGCCGACGTCATCGCCTTTATCGCCGACGGACGTCTGGATATCACGCCCTTGGTCACCGGACGGATTCAGCTGGAGCAGATCGTGGGGCAGGGCTTCGAGGAACTGGTCAATAACAAGGAGCACAACGTGAAAATCATTGTGTCGCCTGCGCGGCTCTGACGAGCGATCGCAGGTTTTTGTGGGGGCGAGGCTTGGCTGCAAAGAGGCTCGTGAATACCCTGAATTTTTCGAGACCGAAAAATTGTATTCGCGGGCAAGCCTCGCTCCAACGAAATCTCCCAGGGTCGGTGGATACGCCTTAACCTGACCTGACCTGATGCTGATCGGTGCAGCCTATTGACGGGCCAAATGGGCGCTCAGCCCCGCCACCAGGGCGGCGAAGGTCACAGCACAGCGTGGGCTTTGCCGCAGGTCTTCGTGCATGGCGATCCAGGTATCCATTCTCAGCGAGAAGCTGTTCTTCAGTACCCGCACCAACGCCGGATCCCCGGCTGCCAGGGCGGCCTGACAGACGCCAATGCCCAGGCCTGCGCGTATCGCGCCCAGTTGCGCCAGGTCGCTGTCGGCACGAAAGGCCAGGGCGGCCCGGGAGAACACCGGGTATTGCTGTTGAAACTGGCGGATAAACGCGTTTTCCTGGTCGTAGCCGATGATTGAATGGCCGGGCAACTCGTCCAATGACTGCGGCACACCGCGCTTGCTCAGGTAACGCTGGTGGGCGTACAGGCCGGCTTCGATGCCACCAATCTGCCGGGCGATCAAGGCATCCTGGATGGGCCGCACCATGCGCACGGCGATATCGGCCTCGCGGTGCAGCAGGTCCTCGACCCGATTGGACAGCACCAGCTCGATGATCAGCTCGGGATGTTCTTCGTGCAGCGCGGCAAGGATCGGCGGCAGCACCTCGACACCGATCACTTCGCTGGCGGTCACCCGTACTACCCCACGCACACCACTGCCATGGCTGCTGGCCATTCGGCGCAGGGCGGCGGCAGTGGATGCCAGCTGCGTCGCGCAGGGCCGCAGTTCAAGGGCCGCGTCCGTGGGCGCGAAGCCGTCGGAGGAGCGGGTAAACAGCTTCAAGGCCAGCGCCGCTTCCAGGCTGTCGATATGTCGACCCACGGTGGGCTGGGTCAGGCCCATGGCGCGGGCGGCAGCGGACAGGGAACCCGTATCCAACACCTTGAGGAATGTTCGGTACCACGCCCAGTTGGGTTCGCTGTTGTTCATGCTATACATTTTCGTTTAGAGGGAATGCACTTGTAGGCAATTTTCATTTAATCGTCAATTGAGCAAGCTGAACGCAATCTAGTGCTTCAGGAATGTCTTCATGCCCAAAACAGCATTGTTCGGCGCCTCCGGCGTCATTGGCCAAACCGTTGCCGATGCGCTTTCGCGCAAGGGAGAAACCTATCGAGTGGTGGGCCGAAACGAAGCGAGCCTGAAACAGACCTTCGGCGGGGATCCCCTCGCCGAGATCTTCACCTGGAACCCCGATTCGCCGGAGTCGGTGCAGGCCGCAGCCACCGGCGTCGAGACTCTGATCTATATGGTTGGGGTCAACTACTGGCAGTTCGAGCTGCACCCGGAACTGATGCGCAAGACCCTCGTTGGCGCCATCGCCGCCGGGGTCAAAAATATTCTGCTGATCGGCACCGTGTATCCCTACGGCAGGGCGCTGAGCAATCCGGTGCGGGAGGATCAGCCCCGCGCGCCGCATACCTTCAAGGGCCGCATGCGCAAGGCCCAGGAGGAGTTACTGATGCAGGCCCACGCAGATGGTCATATCAATGCCACGGTCCTGCGCTTGCCGGACTTCTACGGTCCCGGTGTGACGGCCAGTCTGTTGCACGGTGCCGCAGTGGCTGCGGTCAACGGCGGCACGGCGGAGATGGTCGGGCCTCTGGACCCGCCCCACGAGTTCGTCTTTGTCCCCGACGTCGGCCCGGTTGTGGCTCGACTGCTGGATACGCCAGCCGCCTACGGCAAGATCTGGAACCTGGCGGGTGCGGGTGTCACCTCGCAGCGGCAAATTGTCCGGGAGATGGAGCGCCAGACCGGCAGGCCACTCAAACTCCGGGTCGCCGGCAAGACGTTGCTGCGCCTGATCGGCCTGTTCAAGCCCATGGTGCGGGAGATGGTGGAGATGCACTACCTGCTGAGCGAGCCGCTGATCATGGACGATACAGCCTTGCAGCAGTTGCTCGGGCCGCTGCACAAGACCCCTTACGGCGAGGGGATTCGTCAGACCCTGGCGGCGATAGGTGCACCTCGATAGGCACCCTCAGGTCTTGCCCCGCAATCCACGGGGCGTTGTGCGTTCTGCGGTCAGGTTCTTCAGCGACTTTGTATCGCAGTGTATGTCAGCGCAGCCTAGATACATCAGCAGGGAGTCCAGGGGGGGGCGGGGACACAGAAGGGATACAGCATTGCGGTTGAATCTGCTCACCGAAAGGCGCTGCCGGTTCAACCTCAATCCCTGCTGGAGAACATCATGAAACACACCTACGCCGCCCTCGCTGCAACCGTCGCTCTGTCCCTCGGCGCCATGGCTGGTGCTGCCCATGCCGAAGACGCACCCAAGGCCATGGAAAAATGTTATGGCGTCTCCCTCGCGGGGCACAACGATTGTGCCGCCGGTGCCGGAACGTCGTGTGCGGCCACCGCCAAGGCGGACTATCAGGGTAATGCCTGGGTATTGGTGGAGAAGGGCACCTGCACCCAGATCAAGACGCCCAAGGGCTATGGTTCGTTGACGGAACAGCCGTAATGGGTGGCGTGCCCAGCATGTTATTGCTGGTTGCCCGCCTGGCCATGGCCTCCGTGTTCTTCCTGTCGGGGCGGACCAAGGTCAGCGGCTGGCTGACAATCAAACCCTCGACCTACGAGCTGTTCCGCACCGAGTACGTGCTACCGCTGCTGTCTCCGGAACTCGCCGCGCACCTGGCTACTTACGCTGAACACCTGCTGCCGTTGTTACTACTGGTGGGCTTACTGACCCGCCCGGCTGCGGCGGGGCTGCTGGCCATGACCGCAGTGATCGAGATCTTCGTCTATCCGGATGCCTGGCCGACGCACCTGACCTGGATCGGCTTGCTCCTGCCCCTGGTGGTGTACGGCGGCGGAGGCTGGTCCCTTGACCGACTGCTGATTCGCCTGCGCAGCCGTCTGCGCAGCGCCTGACAGCTCAACCATTACTACTCGATAGGCCTCGCCGGCCTGGAGAAACATTATGCGTACGCTTTCCAAACTGGCCCTGGGCGTCATGGCCCTGGCCGCGCCGATCCTGGCTTCTGCCGCCGCTCCTGCGGCTCCTGTCGGGGCCAAGAATATCGTCATCGTTCATGGCTCATTCGTCGATGGATCGGGCTGGCGGGTGGTTCACGACATCCTGATTCACAAGGGCTACAAAGTCACCGTGGTGCAACAGCCCGCCACCTCCCTGGATGACAATGTCGCTGCGACCCGGGAGATCCTTGATCAACAGGTCGGCCCCGTGGTGCTGGTCGGGCATAGCTCCGGCGGCGGCGTTATCAGCCTTGCCGGCGTGCGGGACAAGGTCAAGGCGCTGGTGTATGTCGCCGCGCTGCAACCGGAAGTCGGCGAAAGCATGAGCCAGTTGCTCGGTTCCATGCCCGCGCCCAGCAATGACGTGCGCCCGACCCGGGACGGCCATCTGTTTTTTGATCGCAGCAAGTTCGCCAGCGACTTCGCCGCTGACCTGACCAGCAATCGCACGGATTTCATGGCCGCCTCCCAGCCAGCCGCTACCGCCGCCACCTTTGGCACCCAGTCCTGGGCCGCAGCCTGGCACAACAAACCCAGCTACGGGATTGTCGCCACCGATGACCACGCCCTGAGTCCGGACCTGCAGCGCTGGATGTACCAGCGCGCCGGTTCCCACATCACCGAAATCAAGGCCAGCCATGCGGTGTACATCTCCCAGCCGGAGGCGGTGGCCAAGGTGATTGAAGAGGCGGCCTTGGCTGTGAAATAGGCGTGTTGTGCAACTCATTACATGAATTGGAATGAGATTTATGGGAGCCGGCTTGCTGGCGATGGCGTCGGATAATTCACCAGCGTTATTGCGGGCGCTTCGCACTCGAACGCCACCCAGGCGGCTCCTGCGGATCTTTTTTCAGAGCCATCACGACAATGTGTATCGCTGTAAACCAACCTAAACAACCCCGGAGAACACCATGACCATCAGCACCACCTCCCGTTTCAGCCTGGCAGCCTCTGCCGCTCTGCTTGCCCTGGCGTCGGCCTCCTTCACTGTCGGCGCGTCTGCCGCCGATGCCGAGCAACTGGATCGCTGCTACGGCGTAAATAATTGCAAGGGCGAAAGCCTGTGTGCCACAGCCAAGAATGACTGCAAGGGCCTCAACAGCTGCAAGGGCCAGGGCGTGGTCGTGAAGACCAAGACCGAATGCTTGAAGGCAGGTGGCACCTGGACCGAACCGAAGTAAGCCTGGCCGCCGGGTTGCGTGTCTGGCGCAACCCGGCAGTTGTTACTCAGTCCTGCAGGTGAATTATGCAAGCTTATGTGTTCATCAAACGGGTGAAAGGACGCGCCCGCGCCTTGATCCTGTTGACCCTGGCCGGGATCAGCCTGGCCCTGGCATTGTTCGCCAGCCTGGGTGCTGCCAGCGTTTCATCAACGGGCCAGGGAGCCATGCCATCCCTGGCGGGGGCCGTCGAATGGCTGAACTCCCCGGAGCTGAGCACCGAATCACTGCGCGGCAAAGTCGTGCTGGTCGACTTCTGGACCTACGACTGTGTCAATTGCCGGCGCGCGCTGCCCTATGTAAATGCCTGGGCGAAGAAATACGCGGCCGACGGCCTGGTAGTGATCGGCGTACATACCCCCGAATATGCCTACGAAAAAATCAGTGCCAACGTGCGCCAGCAGGTGCGCCAGTTGGGAATCGAATATCCGGTGGCCATTGACAGTCAAAACCGCATCTGGAACGCCTTCCATAACCAGTTCTGGCCCGCCCATTATCTGATCGACGCCAAGGGGCAGGTGCGCTACAGCCATTTCGGTGAAGGCAGTTATGCAGAGCAGGAGCAGGCGATTCAAAGTCTGTTGCAAGAAAAGGAGGCACGCTGATGGCCGTAGTTTTTTCCGGCTACGGCCTGGGTCTGCGTCGCGAGCACTACCGCGACTTCCTCGAAGGCTCGGTAGGGGTGGATTTTGTCGAAGTCATTTCCGAGAACTTCATGGTCCCAGGCGGCCAGCCACGGCATATCCTGCGGCAGATTCGCCAACGTTATCCGGTGGCCCTGCATGGTGTCTCGATGTCCATCGGATCAGCGGATGGCCTGGATCGTGACTATTTATTGCGGCTCAAAGCCCTGGTGCAAGAGATAGAACCGCTATTCGTCTCCGATCATTTGAGCTGGTCGCGTATTGGCGCTTTCAATTCCCATGACCTGCTTCCCGTGCCCTATACCGAAGAGGCCCTGTCGATCGTCTGCGCCAATATCGATCTGGCCCAGGAGCTGCTTGGACGCACCCTGTTATTGGAAAACCCGTCCAGCTACCTGAGCTTCGCCGATGCGGCTATGAGCGAGTGGGCGTTCATCAGCGAAATGTGCAGACGCACAGGCTGCGAGCTGCTGCTGGACATCAATAACGTATTTGTCAGCGCCAGTAATCATGGTTTTGCCACCGATGCATTTCTCGACGGTATTCCTCTGGAATGCGTACGGCAGGTGCATCTGGCCGGGCATAGCCAGGGGCCTGAACTGTTGATTGACACCCACGACCGTGCTGTATGTGAGGAAGTCTGGGCGTTATATGCCCGGGCCATGACCCGGTTGGGACCGGTGGCGACCATGATCGAGCGCGACGACGATATCCCGCCCCTTGGCCAGTTGCTTGACGAACTGGCTATGGCACGGCGCATTGGAGCGGGCGTATGAGACTTGCCGAGATACAGGAGGATTTTCAACGCTGGCTGGTAGCGGCTTCACCGCAAGCTGCCGAGCGTATTGGCGCGGCTGCGGGGCTGGCGGTGTATCAGAATAACTACCGGGCACAGTTGATGGGCTGCCTGGAAACCGCCTTCGTGCACCTGCGATCCTGGCTGGGTGCTGACGAATTTCGCGACGCTGCCATCGCCCATATCAATCGCTGCCCACCCCATGCCTGGACCCTGGATGCCTACGCCGAGGGGTTTGCCGAGACCTTGCGCCTGCGCTATCCCGACAACCCCGACATTCATGAATTGGCGTGGATCGAGCAAGCCCTGGCTCAGGCTTTCGTCGCCGAAGATGCTCAGCCACTGCCTGTGCAGGCCCTGGCCGACCTGGATTGGGACAATGCCTGCCTGCCATTCACGCCGTCGCTGCAACTGCATCCCCTGACCACCAATGCCGAGGCGATCTGGTCGGCGTTATGCGCCCGGCAGACTGTCCCGGCCAGTGAGATGCTGGACAAGGCGGGCGGGGTGATGATCTGGCGCCGCGAGTTCACCTCGCGGCTGCGCACCGTCGATGCCCTTGAATATCAGGCGTTGCTGAAGGTGCAGGACGACGGCAGTTTTGCCCGGTTGTGTGAATGGCTGGTCGAGACACTGGGCGAGGCGCAAGGCGTGGCGAAGGCCGGGGCTTTGCTGGGTGGGTGGTTGGGGAGTGAGTTATTGATTTGCGGGTAAACGACCGACTGCGCTCACGGTAAACCTGGCCTTGCACTGTTATGCGGCAAACGCCGGACCCGCAGGGTCACGCCTGCTGGCGATAGCTGACGCCATGTGAGCGCCTGGTACTTGATCGCCACGGGGCGGCGATCCGACAAACCGGCTCCTGCGCAAGTCTCATTTCATGCAGATAGTTATGGGTAGTGCCCTGGCAATTACCCCGGCAGCACTACCTGCGCACATAACCCACCGCCTTCGCGGTTATACAGGCTCAGCGTACCTCCCATGGACAGCGTCAGTTGTTGGGCAATCGCCAGGCCCAGGCCGGTGCCGCCGGTGTCGCGGTTGCGTGAGCTTTCCACGCGGTAGAACGGCTTGAGTACTTCATTGAGCTCGGCTTCGGCAATACCGGGGCCGCGATCGAGGACCTGTATCGCAATATTATTATCGTGCTGGGTCAACAGCTCGATACGGGCCGCACCGGAGAATTTCAGGGCGTTGTCGAGCAAGTTCACCAGGACCCGGCGCAAGGCATGGGGGCGGGCATCGATCACCGCACCATTGGTGCTGCCCAGTTGCACATCCTTGCCCATGTCCAGATAGTCGAACACCAGGCTGTCGAGGAACGAGTCCATGTCGATCCGGTGGCTGACTTCGCTGGAGCTGTCCATGCTGCGGGCATAGGCCACGCCTTCCTGGACCAGATGCTGCATCTCGCTAAGGTCATTCCACAGTTTGTCCTTCTCGACCCCGTCGTCCATGAATTCTGCGCGCAGTTTCATGCGGGTGATCGGGGTTTGCAGGTCATGGGAAATCGCCGCGAGCAGCTGCATGCGTTCCTTGACGTAGCTGGCGATACGTTGCTGCATGGTGTTGAAGGCGACGGCGGCGTACGCCACTTCGGTGGGGCCGGTTTCATCCAGGCGTATGCCCTGGCCGTTGGGGTCAAGGTCATCCACGGCGCGGGACAGTCGGGTCAACGGACGAATGGCCGTGCGTACCGCGAGCCAGGTGCATGCCAGCAATAACGCCAATTGGGTCAGCAGCAACAGCGGCAGCCACGGTGACAGGGGCGTGATGGACGGACGCACGTCAATGGTCAACGGGCTGCCGTCGCGTAGTTGCAAATGGGCCTGATAGTGCGGATGGCTGTCGGCAATGTCGGTGAAACTCAACTCATAGTCACGGCCAAGGGTCGCCTGCATGGAGCGCACCGAGGCCAGGGCACGGCTCATGTCCATGGGCGTGCCGGGCTGCCCCGTATCCAGGCTGTAGCGGTAGTTGGGATGGTCGAAGCGCGGCAGCCAGGCCTGGCGTTCATTGGCGGGCAGGCGTTCGAGCACTGCCACACTGGTGGTCAGATCCTGCTCCAGATTGCCCAGCATCAGAGTCATTGCGCTTTGGTAACGCTCGTAGTACTGCAAGCCGAAGGAAAGACCGTGGGCCAGTACCAGGCTGATCAGGAAGATCAACGACAAGCGTGACGCCAGGGTCCGTGGCCAGCCCAGCCTGAGGCTCATGAGGCGTCCCCGAGGATTGCCACGGCATAGGTAAACACATAGCCTTCGCTGCGCACGGTCTTGATATAGGCCGGGTCGCGGGCGTCGTCCTGCAGGCGCTGGCGCAGGCGGCTGACCAGCAGGTCGATGGAGCGGTCGAACAGATCGGCGTCGCGGCCCTGGGTCAGGTTGAGTAACTGATCCCGGCTGAGGACCCGTTGCGGATGGTCGAGGAAGGTGCGCAGCAGGCGATATTCGGCGCCGCTGAGGGTGACCACGGTGCCTTGTGAGTCCAGCAGATGCCGGGCGGTGGTGTCCAGGCGCCATTTGCCGAAGCCCAGCAGCCGGCCGCTTTCGCTGACGATCAGGTTGGGCGGCAGCATCCGCGTACGCCGCAGCACGGCATTGATCCGTGCCAGCAGTTCACGGGCGGCGAAGGGTTTGACGAGGTAGTCGTCGGCGCCCATTTCCAGGCCGATAATGCGGTCGGTCTCGTCATTGCGCGCCGTGAGCATTAACACCGGCGTGGCTTTGTGTTTGCCAGCGCGTAATTCGCGACAGAGTACCAGGCCGTCGTCGCCAGGCATCATGATATCAAGCACGATCAGGTCTACCGGCGTGGACTCCAGAAAGGAGCGCATCTGCCTGCCATCTGCCACTACCGTGGTGCGCAGGCCGTTTTTCTTCAGATAGTTGCCTACCAGCTCCCTGATCTCGCGATCGTCATCGACAATCAGAATGTGATCGACGTGATCCATCTGCCTGAAACCCCTGTATTCATTGATATGCCGTGCAGTCTACCGAGGCGAAGCGGGTTTGCCTGCGGCCTTTGTATCGCACTGTATCTGCTGCAGGCACGATACAAAACAATGCAAAAAGCCGGGGAGGCCGGACACATGGTGGATACCTCACGGGTGCTCAATAGGTACATCGAGGCAAACAACGCCGCCTCGACCTACTCGTTGATTACCCGGAGAAAACTCATGAACTGGAAGAACCTCAGTATCGCCAGCCTGTTCGCTGCCCTCAGCTTCGGCGCCTTTGCCGCCCAGGCCCAGGAAGTGATCCAATCGAGTCAGTACAGGTACGGTGAACATCTGGACATCGCCAGGGTGCTGGCCATCAACGAAGGCTCGGGATCGGCCTGCGGCGTGGTCAAGTCCAGTATGACCTACCTGGACTCCATGGGCGTCAGGCAGGTGGTGAACTACACGACTATTGGCGAGAACTGCGATCGGGATAATTGATCGGCGCCGATTGTGGGACCGGCTTTAGCCGGGAAAGCACAGGTATAGCGATACATGTCTATGATCTGTCACTCCGTCTTCCCATCTAAAGCCGGTCCCACTCAAAGCACAAGGCGCGCGGCGGCTTCAACTCCATTGCTTGACCACCGCCGCCATAAGTCGATCTGTCAGCCCCGGGTCGCTGCTGGCCTTGGCGATGATCATGGCGCCGGAGATAGAGGCGAGGATCTGCAGGGCGCGCTCTTCGGAGGCGCCGTCGGCCAGGTCGCCCTGTTTCTCCATCAGCGTCGCCAGCAGGCGGTGCACGCCTCTGGTGTAGGCCTCGCTGGCGCTGCCGCCGATACGGGCAACGTCGGCGGCGAGGGTGGGGATGGGGCAGCTGTCCTGCTGGTTGTCGCGATGCTCCCGGGTGACATAGTCCTGCACCACCTCGCTGATGCTGTGCTGGTTTTGCCAGCGATCGCGGTATTCATCGAAGGTGCGATCGATGGCTTCGCTGACCAGTTGTTCCTTGCCCAACGGGAACTGGCGGTAGAAACCGCCATGAGTCAGGCCCACGGATTTGCTCAGTTCGCCGATGCCGATGCCCTCGATACCGTGCTCCCGATAGAGTCGGGAGGCGGCGGTCAGGATCTTCTCTTTGTTGAGTAAGCGCTGTTCTTTGGTGACTTTCATAGTGACCTCATGGTACGGCAGCGACCGGATTGTCAGGGCAATCCAAACCCGCGTATAGCGTGAAATCGATTGACAAGCTGTCTGGCGAACCTAAAGATTATAGTTGTAATCTTTGAAGTCGAGAAAGCGCAATGGTTCATTTTTCCCATGCTTGATGATCTGCATTCCATGGATCTGAATCTATTGGTGGTGTTTGCCGCGCTGATGCGTGAGCGCAATGTCACCCGTTGTGCCAATAAGCTGCTGGTAGGACAGCCAGCGATCAGTGCCTCACTGCGGCGCCTGCGTACGCTGTTCGGCGACCCGCTGTTTGTCCGCTCGGGTCATGGCGTGCGCCCCACGGACAAAGCCATCGAGATTGCCCAGTTGATTGGCCCGGCTCTGGAGCTGATCGATGCCGCCGTGAGCAAGAACGAACCCTTTACGGCGGTAGAGTGCCAGGCGCGGTTCGGCATTGTCCTCAGTGGTGGGGTAGGGTCGACCCTGGTGACGGGGCTGCTCAAGCCGATCCTCGCCGGTGCGCCGGGTATCAGCATTGCCGTCGAGCGCCGTGATCCGGGGTCGATCAGTGAGCGCCTGCCTGCCGAGTCGGTGTCGCTTGAGCTGGGTTATTTTGCCTTGAAGACCAAGGGCCGGGTAACTCAGGCGGCGGCGCGTTGCAGCAGTGTGCTGGTGCGGGCCAGTGACAGCGCACCGGTATTGTCGGCCGATGAACTGAGCCAGCGAGCCCATGTGGTAGTGCCTTATGGCGCCGGACTTGAACAGCAGCTCGATGAAAAACTCGCCAACGTGGGCCTGTCACGCAAGGTTGCCCTGGAACTGGCCAGCGCCGATGGCCTCGATCATATCCTCGCCGGGACCGACAGGGTGGCGATCATCCCTGATATCGAAGCCCGTCATTTGCAAGGAGCAGGCATCGTGATCGATTACTTGCCTGACCACCTTGCCGACCATTTCGACCTGCATATGGCCTGGTCGGAAGGTAAGAACCTGGCCGCGTCCGAGGTCTGGTTCCGTCATCAGTTCATCGAACAGATCAGCCGTTTTACCCCACTTTCGACCTGAATTTTCGCCCCTCGTATCAATTTCGTTGATGAGAGATCAAGTGTTTAGATTATGATCGACATATTTACACTCTTAATGATGATGGTTAGCATCAATGGTAATCAGGGCCTGGGTTGCATCCGTAACTTTTGCCGAATCTTGGATATGGGGAATGTCAGTGAAACCAGTACTGCGCAAGCGAACAATAGTCGGGGCGGTGGCAGGCGCGGGATTGTTCTCGGCCGTCATCGGAGTGGGGCTGTTCATGGTGGCGGGCGAGCGCGAGCAGGCTGTGGCCGCCGACGCGCCGCAACTGCCGGAAGTGGTGGTCAGCCGGCCACTGATCAAAGACCTGGACAGTCGGTTGGGCTTCCTCGGCCAGTTCTCTGCGGTGGACAAGGTCGAACTGCGGGCCCAGGTCGGTGGCACTCTGATCGGCATCCACTTCAAGGATGGCCAGATCGTCAAGACGGGCACGCTGCTGTTCTCCATTGACCGGGTGCCCTACGAGATTCGCCTGGCCCAGGCCAAGGCCTTGCTGCAACGCTCGGCGGCGCGCCTGGATTATGCCAAGAGCGAATTCCGCCGCGCTGACGAGCTGGCGCGCAATCAGGCCGGGTCCGTGCAGAATATGGAGCAGCGCAAATCGGACTGGCAGGAGGCCGAGGCCGCCGTCGCCGATGCCAATGCGCAGATCCGCGATGCCCAGTTCGACTTGGATCACTGCCAGATCGTCGCACCATTCTCCGGGCGCATCGGTAATCATCTGGTGTCGGTGGGCAATCTGGTCGCCGGTAGCCGCGCCGCAGGCAGCCCGACCACGCTGCTTGCCACTATCGTTTCCCAGGATCCGGTCTATCTCGACTTCGACATGAGCGAAGCCGATTACCAGCAATACAAGGGCTTCAAGAGCAAGCGCCAGGGTGATGCCGCCGAGAGCGTGCAGATCGCCGCCGGTGGCGGACATGACTATGCGACCGCGGGCACCCTGGACTTCATCGATAACAGCCTGAACCGTTCCAGCGGCACCATTCATGCCCGAGCCACGGTCAGCAACCCGGACAACAGCCTGACGCCTGGTGAGTTCGCCCGGGTGCGGGTGATTGCTGCCGCGCCCGCACCGACCATGCTGATACCCGACGCCGCCGTGCTACCGGACCAGTCGCACTTCATCGTACTGACGGTGGGTGAGGACAGTGTCGTCGCGCCACGGCCTGTCGAAGTGGGCGATATGCGTGACGGCCTGCGGGTGATCAAGTCAGGGCTCAAGGCCACTGACCAGGTCATGATCGGCGGCCTGGTCTATGCGCCGCCCGGTGCAAAAGTGAAGGTCAAGATCGCCGATATCAAACCCGACAATGCTCTGGCGAAGGACTGACCGACATGCGTATCGCGCACTTCTTCATTGATCGACCGCGTTTTGCCGTGGTGGTCAGTTGCTTCATTACCCTGATCGGACTGGGCGCGCTGTTCGTGCTGCCGGTGGCCCAGTATCCGGAAATCGTGCCGCCGACAGTCCAGGTGATTACCTCGTACCCCGGGGCCTCGGCGCAAACCATCGCCAAGACCGTGGCCACGCCGCTTGAGCAGCAGATCAACGGCGTCGAGAACATGATCTACATGACCAGTCAGTCCACCGGCGACGGCAAGCTGACGATCACGGTGACGTTCCGTATCGGCACCGACCTCAACGTTGCCCAGAACCTGACCCAGAACCGCGTGCAGAATGCAATTTCCCGGCTGCCCGACGATGTTCAGCGTCTCGGTGTCCAGGTGCGCAAGTCGACGCCAAGCATCTTGCTGGCCGTGCATCTGTTCTCCGATGACAGCAGCAAGGACACCCTCTATCTGTCCAACTACGCCACCCTGCATATCAAGGATGTGCTGGCGCGGATTCAGGGGGTAGGGGATGTGCAGTTCCAGGGCGGTCGCGAGTACGCCATGCGTATCTGGCTAGATCCGGACAAGGTTGCGGCCTATAACCTCAGTGCCAGTGAAGTCCTGGCAGTACTGCGTCAGCAGAACCTGCAAGTGTCTGCCGGTGTGCTCAATCAGCCGCCGACCAAGACCGCCGAAGCCTATCAGCTCAACGTCGAGGTGTTGGGGCGCCTAAGCAAACCTGAGGAATTCGCTCAGATCGTGGTCAAGACCGATTCCACCGGCCGGGTTACCCGTATCGGCGACATCGGCCGCGTCGAAGTCGGTGCAGTGGACTACGGTTCGACTTCCTTCATGGACAAGCGTGACGCCGCCGCGCTGCTGATCTACGCGCAGCCGGGTTCCAACTCTCTGGATGTGGAACACTCGGTGCTCAGCACCATGGAAGAGCTGAAAAAGGATTTCCCGGCGGGCGTGGCGTACAGCATCATTTATGACCCAACCATCTTCATCGGCAAGTCCGTGCATGAAGTGATCACGACCATTTTCGAGGCCATCATCCTAGTCGTGCTGGTGGTGTTCCTGTTCCTGCAGAACTGGCGCGCGACGATCATTCCGGTGGTGGCGATTCCGATCTCTCTGGTCGGTTCGTTTACCGTGCTGTACCTGTGCGGGATCTCGCTGAATAACCTGTCGCTGTTCGGCCTGGTACTGGCGGTGGGGATCGTGGTCGACGACGCCATCGTTGTGGTGGAAAACATCGAGCGTAATATTCACGACGGCATGTCGCCCGTCGAGGCGGCACACCACACCATGGATGAAGTGGGTGGGGCGCTGCTGTCCATCGCCCTGACGCTGTGTGCAGTGTTCGTCCCGGCGGCCTTCCTCAGCGGGATTTCCGGGCTGTTCTTCAAGCAGTTCGCGGTGACCATCGCCGCCTCGACGATCATTTCCTGCATCGTCTCCCTGACCTTGAGCCCGGCGCTGTGCGCGGTGCTGTTCAAGTCCAAGTCCGCGCCTGACACCGGGCGTTTCCAGGGGGTTCGCCGGGCCATGGACGCCACCTTCGGGCGCTTCAACCGGGGTTTCGACAAGCTGTCGTTCGGCTACGGCAACCTGACCCGCCGTCTGGCTCGTGGCCTGGCTCTGGTGATGCTGGTCTATGTCGGCCTGATCGGCCTGACTGCCGTGGAATTCCATAGCACACCCACCGGCTTCATCCCCGAGCAGGACCAGGGTTACCTGATCACCATCGTGCAGTTGCCGCCCGGCGCCTCCCTGGATCGCACCGAAAAAGTGGTACGCCAGGTCATGGATATCGCCCTGGAAACCCCCGGTATCGAACATATCGCGCCGTTCGTGGGGCTGGATGCGACGACCTCCACCGTAGCATCGAACTCCGGCACGGTATTTACCGGCCTGCCATCGCTTTACAGCCACGACATGCCCGGCCTGACGGCGCAGTCGGTGTTGGCGGATCTGCGTCGGCGCCTGTCGGTGATCAAGGATGCCTATGTATTGAGCATTCCACCGCCGCCAGTACAGGGCCTGGGCAGCTCGGGCGGCTTCAAGCTGATGCTCGAAGACCGCGCAGGCCTTGGGCCCAAAGCTCTGGCTGATGCGGCCAATACCCTGGTTGCGGCAGCACGCAAGGATCCGGACTTCGTTGGCATGTTCACCCTGTTCAATGCCGGTTCGCCGTCGATCTTCGCCAATATCGACCGGGTCAAGGCCGAGAAGGTCGGTCTCAAACCGTCGGATGTATTCTCGACCCTGCAGGTCTACCTGGGTTCGCAGTACGTCAACGACTTCAACTATCTGGGCCGGACTTATCAGGTGGTGGCCCAGGCTGATTCCACTTTCCGCGGTACACCGCAAGACATTACCCGTTTGAAAGTGCGTAACGATGCCGGTGAGATGGTTCCGGTAGGCAGCGTGGCCAGCATCGAGCACAACACCATTCCGTACCGAGTGCCGCGCTACAACCTGTTCCCGGCCGCTGAAGTGCAGGGTGCTGCGGCTCCAGGCGTGGCTACGGGTACCGCGCTGTTGAAGATGGAAGACCTGGCCCAGCAAGTACTGCCTAAAGGCATCGGCTTTGAGTGGACGGAGCTTGCCTATCAGCAACAACAGAAAGGCACGCCGACCCTGGTGGTGTTTGCCGCAGCAGCGCTCTTTGTGTTCCTGGTGCTGGTAGCCCAGTACGAAAGCTGGCGGCTGCCCCTGGCGATCATCCTTATCGTGCCGATGTGCATTTTGGCGGCGATCAGTGGCCTGATTTTCCGGGGCATGCCCATCGATATCCTCGCCCAGATCGGTTTTATCGTACTGATAGGACTGGCGGCGAAGAACGCGATCCTGATTGTCGAGTTCGCCAAGCAGAAGCAGGACGAGGGTTCGACAGCCGTAGAGGCCGCGGTGCATGCCGCTCGCACCCGGCTGCGGCCGATCCTGATGACCTCTCTGGCCTTCATCCTCGGCGTCGCGCCCCTGACCCTGGCCACCGGTGCCGGTTCGGAAATGCGTCAGTCACTGGGCACCGCCGTGTTTTTCGGGATGCTTGGCGTGACCGGCTTCGGTCTGTTGTTTACCCCGGCGTTCTACATCTTTATCCGCAAATACTTCCACGGGAGACGTTGATGTCCAGCTCGCTCAGTTTCAACGTTGCCGATGCCCTGAAGGTGCCGGGACGCAAGGCCTTGTTGCCACTTCTGGTTGCCCTGGCGGTGCTGGCTGGCTGCACAGTCGGCCCCGACTACAAGGCGCCCGATACCGCCCTTGCGCCGTTTCATAACCCTGTACAGGCCAAGGTCACCTCGTCGAGCGTGGACCTGGCCACCTGGTGGCAAGGCTTCAACGATCCGCAACTGGCCAGTATCGTCAATCAGGTGCTGGCGCAGAACCTCGATCTGGCGGTGTCCCTGGCACGGGTCGAGCAGGCGCGGGCCGTGGCCCAGGCCGCAGGTGCGCAGCTGTATCCCACCGTGGATGCGGTCGGTTCCGCGACCAAACAGCGGCAGAGCCTGCAAAGCCCCTTGGGCTCGACCGGGCGTAATCTGCCCGGTTACGAGCGTAACCAGAAAGAGCTGACGGCCGGTGCTTCAGCCAGTTGGGAGCTGGACCTGGCCGGTGGTTTGCGTCGTGGCGCTACGGCGGCCGATGACGAGGTTCAGGTCGCTGAAGCTGCGCATCTGGGCACGCGCATCAGCGTGGTGGCCGAGGCAGCGGATGCTTATGTGCAGATCCGTGGCTATCAGGCGCGGCTGGCCGTAGCCGCCGATCAGATCAGCACCGATGAGCATTTGTTGGGGTTGGTGCAGGTTCGTCAGCGCCTGGGAGATGTCAACGAACGGGAGGTCGCCCAGGCCCAGGCCTTGCTCAAGCAGGCCCGGGCCAGCGTGCCGCTGTTGCGCATTGCTTTGGAGGCCCAGCTCAATCGCCTTGATGTGCTGATGGGGCGCCAACCCGGCAGTTCTGCGCAGGAACTGGCGCAACCGTCGCTGATCCCGGTACTGCCGTCGATTGCTGGCAGCGTCGCACCCGCGGATGTACTGCGCCGGCGCCCGGACATAATTGCCGCCGAACGCCGCCTGGCCGCCTCAAACGAGCGAATCGGCGAAGCGATTGCCGATTACTATCCGAAGGTGTCGCTGTCCGGGGCATTGGGTTTTGACAGCATCACCGGCAATCACATGTTTACCCAGAGCGCCTTCCAACCGTCCATTGGTGGTCTGGTGCGCTGGCGCCTGTTTGACTTCGGCAAGATCGACGCCGAGGTCAAACAGGCCAGGGGCGCCAACGCCAAAGCCCTGGCCGAGTATCGCCAGTCTGTGCTCAGGGCGTGTGAGGACGTGGAAAATGCCTTGATGACGCTGTCCCAGACCGAACAGCGGCGTGACGAACTGGACGGCGAAGTCGGTGCTCTGACCCGGGCACGGGATCTGTCGGAGACCGCCTATAAGTCCGGGGCCATCCCCCTGACGGATGTACTGGATGCCAATCGTGAGCTGCTGACGGCCAGAGACGCGCTCAACAGCACACAAGCGGACTCGACCCGGGCGGCGGTGACGTTGTTTCGGGCGATGGGTGGTGGATGGCAAGGGCCGGAGTTGGCTACCGCTCGGAAATGACGGGATGTGGGACCGGCTTTAGCCGGGAAGGGGCAGGTATTGCCGGTATATTTCTATCGGCTGTCATATCGTCTTCCCGGCTAAAGCCGGTCCCACCGTGGGTTGGTTTTTGCGCTTTAATGCAAGGCTCATGTCTTTCCTGCGCGAGGCCCCCAATGCACAGCAAACCCCTTGAACGCATCCTCATCACCAACGACGACGGTATCGACGCACCGGGGCTGGCGACTTTGCTCGAGGTCGCTCATGAACTGGCCGCTGAGGTCTGGGTCGTGGCGCCTGACCATGACCAGAGCGGTATCTCCCACGCCTTGAGCATTCACCATCCGTTACGGATCACCCCCCGTGGCGAACGGCGCTATTCAGTGTCCGGTACGCCGGCCGACTGCGTTGCCATTGCCTTGCGCCATTTGATGGACAGTCCGCCGCAACTGCTGCTGTCCGGTATCAACAAAGGCGCCAACCTGGGGGTGGAAACGGTGTTTTCCGGTACTGTCGGCGCGGCCATGGCCGGGTTGTTACTGGGGATTCCATCGATTGCCCTGAGCCAGGCCCTGACCCGTCGCGATGCCGTACGCTGGGATACCGCTCGGCAATTGGCACCAGGGATTATCCGCCAACTGCTGGCAGCGGGTTGGGACGCTTCAGTCTGCCTGAACGTGAATTTCCCGGATGTTCCCGCTGATCAGGCCGGGCCGTTGCAGGTCACTGGCCAGGGGGCGGGGCGCATGGACAGCCTGAATATCACCGCCAGAACCGATATGCGTGAGCAGAACTATTACTGGTTGAATATCGAACGCCATGATCGCGGCGATGCGCCGGGCAGCGAGACCTTTGTAGTGATCAATGGCGGGGTGTCGGTGACGCCGTTGCGGTTTGAGCGGTCGGATCAGGGGGCAGCGCAATCCCTCAATTTGCGTCTGTCTCAAATCATGCTTCCAACATCTTGAGCAACGTCTTGCCGGTGTCGAGAATCTCCGCCGCCAACGCTTCATCCTGCACCGCTCGGGCCAGGCCGATGGCGCCTGCCAACGTGCACATGGTCAATAACGCCTGAGCACGCGCCTCTGGATGGTTCATCAACCGGGTCAGCATCGCCAACTCACTGCGTACCTCTTCGGTATACAACGCACGGATCGGCTCACTGCTGCGGGCGACATCGTTCATCAGCGCGGCGAGGGCGCAACCACTGCCGGGAGCGTCCTTGTGGCGCTGGCTCAGGTAACTGTCCACCAGATCGCCAAGGGATCGTGGCGTTGCCGAGTCCACATAGGCCTTGAGCGCCTCGGTGCGTTTTTCGAACACCGAAGCCAGCACTTCCTCCACCAGTTTTTCCCGTGATTCGAAATGTTTGTAGAAGCCACCACTGGTGCGGCCTGCCGCTTTCATCAGCTCGGCCACGCCAATGCCATTCAAGCCGACTTCGCGAAAACGCTCGGCGGCCAGGTGGACGATTTCTTCGTGTATGGCGGCTTTGTCAGCCTGAGACCGTGACATCCAATCCTCCAGTCAGGCGTTTTCGCCCGGTTCGATTATTGGAGTATAGACGTAATATTAAATAGGAGTATGGTTGTAATCCTATTCGCTGAGTTCGTTGAAGGAAACGACCATGACTGTCACAGACAAAACGGTACTGATCACCGGCGGCAACAGTGGTATTGGCCTGGCCACCGCACGTCTGCTCATTGAAAATGGTGCCCGCGTGGCCATTACCGGTCGCGACCAGGAGAAGCTCGACGCCGCCGTACAGGCGTTGGGCGGTGAGGTACTGGCGATCAAGGCCGATGTGAATAATCTGGCCGAGATCGATCAGGTGGTCAGCGTTATCAAGGAGCACTTTGGCAGCCTTGATGTGGTATTCGCCAACGCTGGTATTTCCGGGCCGACGCCATTGGGCAGTACCACCCTGGAAGCTTTCGAGGCGATTCTGCGCACCAACCTGACGTCAGTGTTCTTTACCGTGCAGGGTGTGCTGCCATTGCTCAAAGAGGGCAGTTCGGTGATCCTCAATGGCTCGGTCATGCGTGAACTGGGCTCGGCGGGTTCGTCGGCGTATTCGGCGAGCAAAGGCGCGATTACTTCAATGGCCAAGGTCTTTGCCTCTGAACTGGCGCCCAAGGGCATTCGCGTCAATAGCGTGATTCCCGGCGCCACCCGCACACCGATCTGGACCCGTGGCGCCCGCGCCGGGGCAACGGTGGATGCCACGGAAAAAGCCATTGCCCCGCGTATTCCCATGGGCCGCTTCGCCGAGGCGGATGAGCTGGCCCAGGCGGTGATGTTCCTGGCATCCAATGCGTCGTCGGGCATGACGGCGGCGGAGATTGTGGTCGACGGCGGCAATATCGGCGCGCCGTGGGGCATTCCTTTGTTTCGCGGGTGATGCTGGATCTGTGGGACTGGCTTTAGCCGGGAAAGCGATGAAACAGATGATAGAAATATATCGCTCCTGTCGACGCCTTCCCGGCTAAAGCCGGCCCCACAATATTCCTGTCGCCTGTCTAACTCCCTGGCGCCTGCTCGAAACTCTTCAGCGGTACGACACTGGCGCCCGCAGGGGGGTTGAAGGTAAAGGCGCTGCTGGCAGGCTGCCGGTTGATATCCCAGTCAAAATTCACGCTGTGGCGCGGCAAACCGTTGATGTCGTTGCGCACGATGACCAACCGGCATGGCAGCGGCCTAGCCCCTTCGCGGACCCAGAGCTGCCAGTCGATGCTCGGCTGCCGGTAGGCGTAATGGGTACAGGTCTGATCGCCGATACGTTCTTTGCCGATCAGCTGTGCGCCGTCAATGCCGACCTTGCTGGCGGTGCTGGCGTCCCACTGGAACAGATCGGCCAGGGGCAGGGCGATGCCATAGCGGTCGGTGAATTGGTCGAACAGCGGATCAATCCCCGCAGGTGCCTGGATAGTCGCGTAATGTCCGCTAGCGCTGTCATGCAAGGTGAAGTGTTTGCCATCGTAGAAGAACTGTTGCGCGTCAACTGTCACCTGCAACTTGTCCGGTCGTATCGACAGTACCCTTGTGCGTGAGGGCGTTTCGATGACCTGCCCGGTCTCGACTATCCGGTCGGTAAAGCTCTCGACGTCCAGGGTGAAGTAAGGCAATGCGTGCAAATAGCGACCCGTTTGTTGCAGTGCGGCCAGCGCCTTGGGATCAGGCTGCGCGGCCAGGGTCGGAGCGCTGATGCCCAGCATCAGCCATAGCGGTGCGACACAACGCTTGTCCATAAGTCGTCCACTCAATGAATACCCTGCCTACTAAAGAGCATCGACGCAGATTTGCCAACAGGCCTCGCCGTCAGCGTATCGAAGGCTATTCTTTTTATCCCTTCAAAAAATAAAAGGAAACAACGCCATGGACATCAGCGTTGAAGTCACAGTGGCTGCCCCCATCGCCAGCGTATGGCAGGCTTACACATCGCCCGAAGCCATCAAACAATGGAACGCCGCCTCTGACGACTGGCACACCACTGCCGCGACTGTCGATCTACGGGTAGGCGGCAGCTTTTCGTCACGCATGGAAGCCAGGGACGGCAGCATGGGTTTTGACTTCGCCGGCACCTACACCAGGATTGTGCAACAGCAGTTGATCGAATACAGGTTTGGCGAACGTCGTGCACAGGTTGTATTTGCCCAGACGCCTGCGGGCGTGACGGTGCGGGTGAGCTTTGATGCCGAGTCGCAGCATTCGCTCGAACAGCAGCGGCAGGGCTGGCAGAGTATTCTGGAAAACTTCAAGAAGTACGTGGAAGCGAACTAAGTTCCGGCCTGCGAGGCCGGCCTTGGCCGGGCTCGCGAAGGGCAGGTCTGACTAGACTAAGCAATTGCCCCTTTCGCCAGGCTGCGACCCAGCTCTGCTTCATAGTGTCCGAGGAAGTGTTGCCACTGTTCATTATTCCAGGGCGAATGACGACGCAGCTGGAAGATATCGTGGCGCGCGGCACGCAGTGAACTGAAGCGCCTGCGGGATTTTTCAAGATCAAGTAAGGCCAGTTGGAAGTTCGGGCCGTCACTGGTCGGTTGCACTTTGACAAATATATGTTTGGAGCGCATGCACCCGTGTTGCCAGCGCCCTAGATGCATGCGCGACAGCAGGAAGGCCAGTTGTTCAAACAAGCGCATATGTTCTTCCGGGCTATAGCGTTCATGGCCACCGGCGTCATACCAGCTATCAAGATCCTGAAATTCGCCCAGGTCCTTGGTCACCAACAGCCCCTGCCAGACGCCATCGACCTTCCTGGCGCCATAGAACACCGGGTTGGGCGCGGTGACATTGAGTGAGTACAAGCTGGCCAGGGCGTGACCTTCACGCAGTACCGTGGGCCTGCCGAAGGGATATCGGGCGCTACGATATAGATGTCCGGTCTGGCGCTTTACATAGACGATGGAACCTTCATGAGTCACCCGCTGTACACCACTGGTGCCACTACGACGTACATTCGGCTCCTCTACCCAAGGGCCTTCGGTGTTCCACCAATGGGCAAAATCGTATTGCGGGGGATGGTCCCTCATCACGGGCTCCTGATTATAGTCTTCGTGAATGTAACTGTTCGTCGCTAGTGGGTCAGTAGATAAAGTAGTGCGTTTTCTACTGAATAAATTAGAACCTGCGCGTTGATTATTCAGCATTGATATAAGGAGCGTTAGTCTTTGTTTATCGTTTTTAAATCACCCTACTGTTAGTGAGGTTTAGTCATCCTGACGCGCACCACAACACTGTCTAGCGCAGGATTTTTTACACCGTGTCAGTCAGGCTGACTTCCACTCCACATCCGTGAGCCCCAACTGCTCGGCCTGACGACGGCTGAGACGGGGGATTTTATCGGCCCGAGGCTTGGGTATCTGGCACAAGCCTGCATCGATGGTCGCCCAATGCAACGCTTCATCCTGATTCATCGCCCGGGAATGGATGTAGAAGGTTTTGTACCGACCATGGATGAGGTAGTCGATCTTGAAATGGGTGGTCTGTGTCATCGCTCATGGCCTCCAGGCAGTGCTGAAAGAACAGAACGTAGCGTGGGAAAAAAATTCCGGAATTTTATTCGCTGGCCAATGAAGAGAGACTTTTTACACAGAATGCATGTAACAAGAAATTTCAGCGGCGCGCCGTGGTCCATCCATTAACACCCCTATCACGGAGCACGCGTCATGAGATTTTCCAGGTTCTCACATGCCTTATCCAGGTGGGCTGGCAGCCCGAGGACGTTTATCGCGGCTATCTGCCTGATCGCCCTGTGGGGCCTGACGGGACCGCTTTTTCACTACAACGACACCTGGCAACTGCTGATCAATACCTCGACCACCATCATCACCTTCCTGATGGTCTTTCTCGTGCAGAACACCCAGAACCGTGACACCGACGAGTTGCACATCAAGATCAATGAACTGCTGCGCGTGACGACCGAGGCGCAGAACGCCTTGCTGAATCTGGACAAACTCGACCAGAAAGAACTGCGGATCCTGCGCAAGAAATATCAGGCCATGGGTGATTGTGGCGAGATCGACCATGAGCAGTTGGCTTCTCGGGAGGCTGCTGAGGCGAACATGACTACCGGTGCCAATAACGCTGCCGTGTAACCGTCCATACTCCGCTATATGCAGGCTCGCGAACGGGCCTGCTGCGGGCGCTGGCTGTTGTCCGTCAGGGCAACTCGTCGAGAAACTCTGAACGTTCGCAAAAACACCTCGGTCGTACCTCACAGACGCAGCCTACTGCGCGCAATTCATCTCTACCGTGAGGTTCCCCAATGAGCGCGACATTCCTTAAGGATGTTGAGGCGCAGACGATCCGTCTGACCCTCAACGGTCAGGCCCGAGAGCTTGATGTCCAGCCCTGGACTACCCTGATCGACCTGCTGCGTGATCAGCTTGACCTGATCGGTACCAAGAAAGGCTGCGATCACGGCCAATGTGGCGCCTGCACGGTGCTGCGCGACGGCAAACGCATCAATGCCTGCCTGACCCTGGCAATCATGTGCGATGGCGCCGAGTTGACCACCATCGAAGGCCTGGCTACGGGTGAGCAACTGCATCCAATGCAGCAGGCGTTCATCAGCCATGACGCCTTTCAGTGCGGTTATTGCACGCCGGGGCAGATCTGCTCTGCGGTCGGCCTGGTACGGGAAGGGCGTGCCCACAATCGCGAGCAGATTCAGGAGTTGATGAGCGGCAATCTGTGTCGCTGCGGCGCGTACAGCAACATTATCGCCGCCGTCGAAGAAGCGATGCCGCAGATGCAGGCTGAGCAGGGAGGGCCACGTACATGATGCCTTTCAGCTACAGCAAGCCCGACGACGTGAGCCAGGCTGTCAGTCTTGCGGGACCGACCACGCGGTTCATCGCCGGTGGCACCAATCTGGTCGACCTGATGAAGGAAAACGTCGTTCGTGCCGAGCGGATGATCGACATTAACGGCCTGCCGTTGCGTGAAATCGAGGAAACCCCTGGCGGCGGTGTGCTGATCGGCGCCCTTGTCAGCAATGCCGACCTGGCCTGGCATCCCTTGATCGAATCGCGCTATCCGTTGCTGTCTCAGGCGATACTCGCTGGCGCATCGCCGCAGTTGCGCAATATGGCCAGCACCGGCGGCAACCTGCTGCAACGCACCCGCTGCTATTACTACTATGACGCTGGCACCCCCTGTAATAAACGGGTTCCCGGCAGTGGTTGTCCGGCCCGGGATGGCCTGAACCGGATCCACGCGATCCTTGGCGCGAGCGACGCCTGTGTTGCCACCCATCCTTCGGATATGTGCGTGGCGCTGGCTGCACTGGAAGCAGTGGTACATGTTCAGGGCAGCGCGGGCAAACGCCGCATCGAGTTCGCCGATTTCCATCGCCTGCCCGGCGATGCGCCGCAGCGCGATAACCAACTGGCCGACGATGAATTGGTTACCGCCGTGGAGCTGCCTGCCAATGGGTTCGCCTCGCATTCACACTATCTGAAGATTCGTGATCGGGCGTCCTATGCCTTTGCTCTGGTTTCGGTGGCGGCAGCCCTGGAACTGGACGGCGATGTGATTCGTGATGTGCGCCTGGCGTTGGGCGGGGTGGCCCATAAACCTTGGCGCGACAAGGCTGTGGAGCAGGCATTGAAGGGCAGGTCGGTGTCTCACGAAGCTTTTACCGAAGCGGCCGAAGCAATGCTGCGTGATGCACAGCCTTTGTCCCATAACGGTTTCAAGGTCAAGCTGGCGCGCCGCGCCATTGTCCGTGCCTTGAGCGACGCTGCAGTCGGAGGGAATGTCTGATGAGTACTTTTACCCCGGCTTCAGGCCAACCCATGGATCGCGTCGACGGCGTGCTGAAAGTCACCGGGCAGGCGCGCTACGCCGCTGAATACCCGCAGGATGGGCTGCTCTATGGCAGCGTGGTGTCCAGCACCATTGCCCGAGGGCGCGTGATCAATATCGACAGCAGCGCGGCGTTGGCCGTGCCGGGTGTGTTGTTGGTGCTCGATCACCGCAACCGGCCGCGGCTGGCCAGCGAGGATGATAACTACGCCGATGCCGACTCGGCTGAAGGCTCGCCGTTCCGCCCGCTGTACAACGACCGGGTGCTCTATAGCGGCCAGCCGTTGGCATTGGTGGTTGCCGAGAGCCTTGAGCTTGCCCGTTATGCCGGTACTCTGGTGCGCATCGACTACCACCAGGAGGATCATCAGACCGATTTGCTTGCCGTTCTCGATCCAGCGCACCCGGCGCCCGCTGAAACACCCAAGCCACGTGGCGATTTCAATGGGCAGTTCGCTGCGGCAGTCGTCAGCGTCGATGCTACCTACAGCACCGCGAACGAACATCACAGCCCAATGGAGCCCCATGCATCCACCGTCTTCTACAAGGGCGATGGCAGCCTGGAGATTCATGACAAGAATCAGGGCCCGCAAAACTGTCAGGACTATCTGCACAAAGTCTTCGGCATGCCCAAAGAGAAGATCCGCATTCTGACCGCCTATGTTGGCGGCGCCTTTGGCTCCGGGTTGCGCCCGCAATATCAGTTGCCATTGGCAGTGATGGCGGCATTGCAACTCAAGCGCTCGGTACGGGTAAGCCTGACCCGGCAGCAGATGTTCACCTTCGGTTATCGTCCACGCACTGTGCAGCGTTTGCGTCTGGGCGCGGACAGTGATGGTCGCCTGCTCGCCATCGGACACGACGCCATCGGCCAGACCTCGCAGTTCGAGGACTTCACCGAGCATCTGGTGGAATGGAGCGGCATGCTCTATCAGTGCGACAACGTTGCGCTGAGCTACAAGCTGGCGCCACTGGATGTCTTCACACCCTTGGATATGCGCGCGCCAGGGGCGGCATCCGGGATGATTGCGCTGGAATGCGCCATGGACGAACTGGCCTGTGCCGCGAAGATCGATCCGGTGCAATTGCGCCGTATCAACTTTGCCGGGAGCAACGGCAATGAAGGCAAGCCGTACTCCAGTAAAGAGTTGCTTGCCTGTTATGCCCAGGGCGCCGAGCGCTTTGGCTGGAGCAGACGCAATCCCGAACCGCGCAGCATGCGCAACAATCACCAACTGATCGGTTGGGGCATGGCCGGCGGGGTCTGGGAGGCCATGCAGATGAAGGCCAGTGCCAAGGCACGCCTGGATGCCCAGGGCAAGCTGACCGTCAGCAGCGCGACCACCGATATCGGCACTGGTACCTACACCGTGATGACTCAGATCGCTGCCGATGCTGCGGGCATCATGCCGCGCGACGTCACTTTCGTACTCGGCGACTCGTCGTTACCGACGGCGCCATTGCAGGGTGGATCTTTCACCGTGTCTTCGGTGGGCTCGGCGGTGCGTGAGGCCTGCCTGGTGATACGGGCCAAGGTCCTGCAGGCTGCCCGCGATGTCCATCCTGAAGTGATGGATATTCCGGTTGAAGACGTTGGCTTCGGCGACGGTTATCTGCATCTGGGTGATCAGCGCCTGGCCATCTCCGACATTGTGGCGGGTTGCCCCGGCGGTGTGCTGGAAGTGCAAATCGATGCCGAACCGAACAAACAGCGCGAAAACTATGCCACGGCTACTCACTCGGCGGTGTTTGTCGAGGTGCAGGTGGACGAGGACCTGGGCTCGATCAAAGTCACTCGGGTCGTCAGTGCGGTAGCGGCGGGGCGAGTGATCAATCCGAAGACCGCACGCAGCCAGATTCTCGGCGGCGTGGTCTGGGGCCTGGGCATGGCCTTGCAGGAAGAGGCGCAAACCGACCACCGGCTGGGGCGGGTGCTTAACCACAGCCTGGCTGAATACCACATTCCCGTGAATGCGGATATCGGCGATATCGAGGTGATATTCGTCGAAGAAAACGACGACATTGTCAACGAATTGGGCTCCAAGGGCGTCGGCGAGATTGGCATCGTTGGTGTGGCCTCGGCGGTAGCCAATGCCATTTATCATGCGACGGGCAAGCGGGTCAGGGAATTTCCCATCACGTTGGACAAGGTGTTGTAACAACCATGATCAGGAATGAAATCCGGTAGGAGCTGGCTTGCTGGCGATGGCATCAGTTGAGGCTGTCATGCCGCCCATCGCCAGCAAACCCGGTTCCTACGGTGATTCCAGCCGTCGTTTCAATTGCAAAGCGTTGCCTAACGCTGCGCCCACAGCCGTGTTATCGAAAATGCACCAGACAACGGCGCCCTCGGCTCGGGCCGCAGTCAGTTGCCCGGCCAGGCGCTCAAGCGCGTCTTCGGCGTAGGCACTGTAATAAACCTGCGGCGAACCGTGCAGCCGCCAGTACCTGAAGCCCGGCCAGCCAGCGGGAGCCGCGTCGGTACTGATGTGCGAGGGATCGACTGCGACCTGGGCGATTTGCAGCTTGCGCAATAGAGGCCCGGCATTGACCCACGACTCGTGCCTGGGCTCCAACGCGACATATCCGGCAAAACGCAGCCTGAGGGCGGTAAAGAATTGCTCGGCAACTGGTGGATCAAACGCCAGCGACGGTGGCAGTTGCACCAGCAGGCAGCCGAACTTCTCCTGCAGTCCTGAGCATTGATCAAGAAATACCTTCAAAACCTCTTCGCAGCCTCGCAAACGCAGCACATGAGTGATCTGCTTGGGCATTTTTACGCTGAAGCTAAAGGCGTCGGGCACTGAAGCCGCCCAACGCTCATAGGTTGCTCGACGGTGCGGACGATAGAACGAGCTGTTGATTTCAACGCCTGTCAAGCGCGAGGCATAACGCTGCAAATGCGTACCTTGCGCAGCGAAGTCGGGCCAATACTCCCGGCCCAGACTCCACCCGGCGCAGCCGACGACGAGGCTCTGCGTGTCCACTCAGCGTCCTCGATCAGAGAATCGGCTTGCCGCCGGTAACGCCATAACGCGAGCCGGAGATATAACTGCCTTCATCCGAGGCCAGCAATACATAGATCGGTGCGACTTCTACAGGCTGGCCAGGGCGCCCTAGAGGCGTGGCGGAGCCGAAGTTTTTTACGTCATCATCGGTCATCGTCGCGACGATCAATGGCGTCCAGATCGGCCCCGGCGCAACGCTGTTGACCCTGATTCCACGTTTGCCAAGCATCTGCGCCAGGCCTGCGGTGAAGTTGGCAATGGCGCCCTTGGTGGTAGCGTAGGCCAGCAAGCTGGGGCTGGGCATGTCCGAGTTGACCGAACTGGTATTGATGATCGAACTGCCAGGGGCCATGGACGGCAGGGCGGCCTTGCAGATGCGAAACATCGCGGTGATGTTGATATCGAAGGTCTTGACCCATTCTTCGTCGGCAATTTCTTCCAGGGTCTCATGGGTCATCTGGAAGGCGGCGTTATTGACCAGCACGTCGATACGGCCGAACTGCTCCACGGTTTTGTTGACGATGGCGGTGCACTGGGCTTTTTGCGCCAGATCCCCCGGCAGCAGCAGGCACTGTCGCCCGGCCTCCTTGACCCAGCGTGCGGTTTCCTCGGCGTCTTCATGTTCGTCCAGATAGGCAATCGCCACGTCTGCGCCTTCACGGGCAAAAGCAATGGCCACGGCCCGGCCAATGCCGCTGTCGGCACCGGTGATCAGGGCGATTTTATTGGCCAGGCGGCCCGATCCCTTATAGCTGGTTTCACCGCAATCGGGGTAGGGCTGCATTTTCCCCTGGAGACCGGGCACAGCTTGGGATTGCGCCTCGAAAGGTGGTTTTGGGTAGTCAGTCATGGGCTTCTCCGAAGGTCGGTTTATGCGGCTTACCCGATATCAGTCAGAATCAAGGCACCAGGCGTTCAAAAAATTCGAAGGCTGTGGTGACGAATGGCGCACCCGCTTCCATTGATCAGGGACGGGCGAACTATCGGCGCTTCCGAGGGGTCGGCTATTGAGTACTGCCACAAGAAGGAAGCCCGGCATGTCAGCACGATTGATCCAGAAATGCGTAGTGGTCCACGCCGATAACGGCGGCACCGGACACGATTTGCAGACCACCCAGGCCCTGGCCCGGTGGCTGGCGGAAATCCTCGGTTGGTCATTCAAGGAAAATGGACAACAAACAGATGACTCACAAGAACCCTTGTATTGGGTTCCCACGCAAACCCTGATCGGCAAGCAGCTCGACGAACTTCGGGTCAGCGGTGCCGACGATCTGCTGGGTGGCTATGTTCAGCACGCCTTCGTCGCCACTAAAGCCATCTCGCACCCGTTGCTTGCTCAGTCACGCCGTCAGCCAGACGGCTGGAATCCGCAATTCTGCGAGCGGGTGCGGGATGTGGTCCTGCCAGGGGTAACCGTATTTGACCTCGAGGACGCTCGTCAGGCAGCCATGACCGGCCTGCGCAAGGGCGCGCTGCGGGTCAAGCAGGTCGAGGCCTGCGGTGGCTCGGGGCAGTCGGTGCTGCATAACCAGAATGATGTTGAAAAATGGCTGGGCAATCTGGATGCCGATACTTGTGCCCATGGCATCGTCCTCGAAGAGAACCTCAAGGAAAGCGTGACTTACAGCGTCGGCCAGACCCTGATTGACGGCCTGTTGATGACTTATGTCGGTCAGCAGGAGCAGAAGCAGAACAGCCGTGGTGAAAGCGTCTACGGCGGCTCCGAGCTGTTGCTGGTGCGGGGTGATTATGTCGAGCTGTTGGCCCGCGATTTAAAGCCCGATGTGCGCCGCGCCATCGAGTATGCCCGTACCTACGACACTGCGGCGGCCTTGAGCTTCCCCGGTTTTTTTGCTTCCCGGCGCAATTACGATGTGGTTCAGGGGCAGGGCAGTGACGGCACGTTGAAAGTAGGCGTACTTGAGCAGTCCTGGCGAGTGGGGGGTGCAACCGGGGCCGAGCTGGCCGCGCTGCAAGCTTTCCGCGAGCGTCCACAAACCAGCGCGGTACGCGCCAGTACCCATGAGAAACACGAAGAGCAACCAGTGCCAGAGGGCGCCCGCGTGCTGTACAGCGGGCCCGACGGCAATGGCGACTTCCTTCTTAAATTTGCACGGATCGATGCTTATGACTGCTAATGCCGAACCGGTCTCGATCAGCGTCGACGGGGATGCGATTGCCGGTAACTTTCTCACCCCCAAGGCCAAGGTGCCGGGTGTCCTGTTCGTCCATGGCTGGGGCGGCAGCCAGGAGCGCGACCTGATTCGCGCCAGGGGCATCGCCGGTCTGGGTTGCGTATGCCTGACTTTTGATCTGCGCGGCCACGGCGCTTTCAACGATCGCCAGGCCAGCGTCAACCGCGAGGACAATCTACGCGACCTGCTGGCGGCCTATGATCACTTGCTGTCACACCCGGCCATCGATACTTCATCCGTGGCGGTGGTGGGCACCAGTTATGGCGGCTATCTGGCCACCATCCTCAGCCAGATGCGCAAGGTGCGCTGGCTGGCCCTGCGAGTGCCGGCGATGTACCGCGACGCAGACTGGCTGATGCCCAAGCGTGAACTCGACCGTCGTGACCTGATGCAATACCGCTCCAGCCACATAGACGCCGCCGACAACCGCGCCCTGCGTGCCTGCGCGGCGTTTCGCGGCGATGTGTTGATCGTCGAATCCGAGCACGACGAGCATGTGCCCCACGCAACGATCATGAGCTACCGTGCCGCGTTCCAGCAGACCCACTCGCTGACCCATCGGATCATCGATCATGCGGACCATAGCCTGAGCACCGAGGTGGCCCAGGAGGCCTATACCTCGATACTGGTGGACTGGATCACCGAGATGGTGGTGGGCGAGCGCTTGAGCATCAATCAGATGTCCAGGTAATCAAGCTTTATGCCCAGAAGGCCGTGACTGGCTGAAATGAGAGCGCTTTTTGGGGGAAGCGATTTCACTCGCGAAGCGCACGGCAGCGTCGATCTATCAATTGCAGGTTTTGTTCGAAGGGCACGCTGATCCGGTCATCAACACAATGGCGAAAGCTCGGCGAGCATCACTTCCCGGGCACATTGGGCAAAGCTGCTGACCAGCCTCGATTGCGGGTGGTGTGACGGGAACAGCAGGCCAATCACCACCGGAATACTGGCGGTGAAGGGGCGCGACTCGATGCTGTGAATCGTTGCCTCTTCGGAGGCGGCGACCGGGTTGATCAGGCTGACGCCCATGCCCGCGCCGACCAGTGCGCAGATCGATGCGCCAAGGCTCGCTTCTGCAACGATTCGGCGCTTGACTCCGGCCTGCTCGAATATGTCATCGATGCGCTCGCGCACCGGGCTTGCGCTGGGGAAGGAGATATAGCGTTCATTGGCGAAATCTTCTGGCGTGACCCGTTCCAGTTGCGCGAATCGATGGCCCTTGGGAAAGACCGCGACGCAGTTGGAGGTGATCACCGGGTCGACATGGATGCCCGGGGTCTGGTTATAGAGCATGGCCAGGCCGGTGCTGCACATACCGGAACGAATCCACTCGTTGACGGTGCTCTCGTTACCCGACTGGATGGTGACCAACACATCCGGGAATTCCAGCTTGAATCGGGCAACTATTCGCGCCAGCAGACCGCCCGCCAGCCTGGGCATGGCTGCCAATACCAAGCGATCGCGACCGAATGAGCGTATCACCGCCGCCGCTGATTCGAGGCTGGTCAGGCCGGAAAATGTCTTCTCTACCTCACTATAAAAACGCTCGCCGTCCACGGTCGGCTTGAGCTTGCTGCCGTGGCGTTCGAACAACGGGAATTGGGTGAGGGCTTCCAGCTGACTGATCAGACGGCTGACTTGCGGCTGCGAAGTGTGCAGCTTACGAGCGGCGATTGTCATCGATCCGGTCATCATAATGGCGCGAAACGCTTCGATCTGGCGAAGCTTCATATACCCTTCGCTCATATCAATCCTGTATCCAGCAATACGTAAGAGGTATTGGGCTTAAATATATTCTTCATGGATACTTTTTGCCACTACCGATCTCCTGCTCTCGGTCAGTTCGCGACACCTGATGATGTTCTCTGTTTCGATTACCGAGGAAGGACTATGAAAGTGATCAGCGCTGTAACGGCGATTGCGGCATTTGTGCTCAGTGCACAGGCGTTTGCAGATGGACGAATCGACAGGATTCGCGAGTCGGGCTCAATTACCCTCGGCTACCCGGAAAGCTCGGTACCGTTCGGTTATCTGGACGCCCAGCAGAAACCGGTGGGCTATACCGTCGAGATTTGCGAAGCCATTGTCCAGAAGATCAAGACTGCACTGGATCTGAAAACCCTGGCCGTGCACTACAACCCGACGGCTTCGGCGACCCGTATCCCGTTGTTGGCCAATGGCACCATCGATCTGGAATGCGGCAATACCACGAATAAAGCCGATCGCCATTCGCTGGTGTCTTTCGCCCCGACTACATTCGTCGCCCAGGTCGTGCTGCTGGCACGCAAGGACGCCGGGGTAGACGTCAATGACCTGTCGTCCTTTCGCGGCAAGACCATCGCCGCCCAGGCGGGTGGCCAGACCTTCAAGCTGATCTCGATGCTCAACGCCAAGTACGGCTACGGTATTTCCGTGGCGCCAGCCAAGGACACCGCAGAAACCTTTCTGATGGTTTCCAGTGGCCGTGCCGCCGGTTCGGCCAACGATGACGGGCTGGCGTACGGTGCCGTAGCGTCGTCGAAGAATCCTGAAGACTTCATCGTCGGCAGCAAAGGCCTGGAGCTTGCCCCTTACGGCATTCTCGAGCCCAAGGACGATCCGCAGTTCAAAACCCTGGTCGATACCGCAGTTGTCGAGCTGATCAAGGACGGCACGGTGAACAAGCTGTACGACAAGTACTTCACTTCGCCGATTCCGCCGCACGGCATCAACCTGAATTTCCCCATGAGCGCTGCCCTCAAGAGAGCCTTGGCCAACCCTACCGATTCGGCTGATCCGGCCCTTTACGAGTAGGCGGTCTCATGAACTATGACTGGAGCTGGGGAATTTTTCTTGAGCTGTCCTCCAACGGCGTCGACACCTATCTGTACAACCTATTGATCGGTGTTGGCTGGACCCTGGCCCTGTCATTGTCGGCGGGAGCCGTGTCGCTGGTGATGGGGTCTCTGGTGGCGGTATTACGCACGGCACCCTCGGTGCTACTGCACTTTATCGGCACCTTGTACGTCGAGATCTTTCGCAATATCCCACTGCTGGTACAGATGTTTCTCTGGTATTTCGTCCTTCCCGAGCTGTTGCCAAAGGACTGGGGCAATGCCTTGAAACAGATGGGCCAACCGTGGGGGCAATTCATCCCTGCCGTGCTGTGCCTGAGCTTTTATGGGACGGCGCGGCTGGCCGAAACCCTGCGTGCAGGCATCCAGTCGCTGCCGCGAGGGCAGGGCCAGGCGGGTATCGCCATGGGCCTGACGCCGGTACAGGTGTATCGCTACGTGATCATGCCCCAGGCGTACCGGATCGTGATCCCGCCGCTGACCTCGGAATTCATGGGTATCGTCAAATACTCCTCCGTGGCCCTGACCATCGGCCTGCTGGAACTGACCGGCCAGGCGCGGGCCATGCAGGAATTCAGCTTTCATATCTTCGAGGCGTTTTCAGCCGCGACGGTGGGCTATCTGGTGATCAATGGCTGCGTGGTATTGGCCATGCATTACCTGGAGCGACATTTCGCGTTGCCGGGAAGGATTGGCGGGAAGACCCGGGTGAAGTTGAGCGGGAGCGCCTCATGAATTTTGATTTCGCAGTCGTCATCAATGCCATTCCGTATCTGTTCGGCACCGGCATGACCTTTACCCTGACCCTGACCGCCGCAGCCGCCAGCATGGGACTGCTGCTGGGCACGGTGTTGGCGGTGATGCGCCTGTCACCGTATCGCCTTGTGTCGATCCCTGCCGGTTTTTACGTCAATACCATGCGTTCCGTGCCGCTGCTGCTGGTGATCTTCTGGTTCTACTTTCTGATGCCGTACATCGGCGCCTGGGTAACGGGTGCTTCACGGCCGATGAATGTAGGGGCGTACAAGTCGGCGATCATCACTTTTACCCTGTTTGAGGCCGCTTATTTCTGCGAAATCATGCGCGCCGGCATTCAGTCGGTATCGCGCGGGCAGATGTCGGCGGGGCTGGCCATCGGTCTGACTTATCGCCAGTCGATGCAGAGCATCATTCTGCCCCAGGCGTTGCGCAACATGCTGCCGTCGCTGGTGACTCGAGTGATCATCCTGTTCCAGGACACCTCGCTGGTGTACGTGCTGTCGTTGACCGACTTCCTTGGTGCGGGCGCGAAGATTGGCCAGCGCGATGGCCGACTGGTGGAGTTGTATGTGTTTGTCGCCCTGGTCTACCTGGTGATCTGTTTCAGTGCCTCGCGGATCGTCAAGTTGCTTGAGAGAAGAACGCTGGTCGCTCGCTGAGCCGCCCATTGGTTAGTGTCAATCCAGTTACGGGTTATCCAAGATGATTGAGTTCAATAACGTCAGCAAATGGTACGGCGAGTTTCAGGTGCTGGACAGTTGCACCACACAGGTCAGCAAAGGCGAAGTGGTGGTGGTTTGCGGGCCCTCGGGCTCAGGCAAATCGACCCTGATCAAGACCGTCAATGCACTGGAATCCTTCGAAAAAGGTACGGTTTCGGTCAACGGCATCAGTGTCGGTGATCCCAGGACCGATCTGCCGAAGCTACGGTCGCAGGCAGGCATGGTGTTCCAGCATTTCGAGCTGTTTCCCCATCTGACCGTCACGGAAAACCTCTGCATGGGTCAGATCAAGGTGCTCAAGCGCAATCCGGAGGAGGCCAGGGTAAAAGCTCATGCGCTGCTGGATCGGGTTGGTCTGTTGGCACACAAGGACAAGCATCCCGGCATGCTGTCGGGTGGTCAGCAGCAGCGGGTGGCCATTGCCCGGGCCTTATCCATGGACCCTGGGGTGATGTTGTTCGACGAGCCGACCTCGGCCCTGGATCCGGAAATGGTCAACGAGGTACTGGACGTCATGACCGACCTGGCCCGTGAAGGCATGACCATGATGGTGGTCACTCACGAAATGGGCTTTGCCCGGCGCGTGGCCGATCGGGTGATTTTCATGGATGGCGGCAAGATCATTGAGGACTGCGTCACCGCCGAATTCTTCGACAACGTCGAGGCGCGCAGCGAGCGCACTCGCCAGTTCCTCTCCAAAATCCTCCAGCACTGACAGGGGTTTTTCATGTCTGGTTTGAATTCCCGCGACGGCGGGGCGGGCACCGCCTTGCCGGTTGATTTGCGCAGCGACACGGTGACTCGTCCTACCGAGCAAATGTATGAGGTCATGCGCACCGCACCGATCGGTGACGACGGCCTGGATTTCGATCCTTCGGTCCGCATGCTGGAGGAGGGCGTTGCCACACTGCTGGGTAAGGAAGAGGGTCTGTTCGTGCCCAGTTGCACCATGGCCAACCTGCTGGCAGTGCTGGCGCAAACCGGGCGCGGCGAGCAGGTGGTGCTGGAGTCCAGCGCGCACATGTACACCTCCGAACGCGGCGCGGCGACCTTCACCGGGCTGTTTTATCTCGGCGTGCCCGGCCTGCACGGCGAGATGGATCTGAATCACACCGAAGAAGCCCTGAAGGCCGGCAAGCACAAGCTGCACACCGGCGTGCTGGCCATGGAAACCTCCCATAACAATGCCGGTGGCGCAGTGCCGGGGCTGGCCCATATGCAGGCGGTATATCGGTTGGCGGAAGCGCAAGGCGTGCCGGTGCACCTGGACGGCGCGCGGCTGTTCAATGCGGCAGTAGCCCTGGGCGTCAGTGCGCAGACCGTGGCGCAGCATGCCGATACGGTTTCCGTATGCCTGTCCAAAGGTTTAAGTGCACCAGTCGGCGCCGTGCTGGTCGGGCCGTCCGCCATGATGCAGCAGGCTCGACGGCTGCGGCGCATGCTGGGCGGCACTCAGCGACAGGCCGGGATCATGGCTGCGGCAGGGCTTCATGGCGTGCAGAACATGGTCACCCGGCTGAGCGAAGACCATCAGCGCGCGCAACTGCTCAGCCACCGGATCAATCAGCTGGGCCTGCCGATCAGCGCCTCGCAGCCGCAAACCAATATCGTCCAGATCGACATCTCTCAGACGGGTCTGGACAGCAACGCCTGGACAAACAACCTCGAGACTTTGGGTTTGCTGGTGCGGCCGTGGGGCAAGGATCGCCTGCGTTGCGTGACCCATCGGCATATTACGGATGAGGACATTGAGCGGGCGGTGGACCGCTTTCGACAGGGAGTGACACTAGTGGCCGGTGCATCCCAGAGTCGCTGACAACACACTTGTGGGAGATTCTATGTTTGCTGTAAAGCCAGAGCAGCCCCTTCGCGGATGAATCCGCTCCCGCAGATCCGACGATATGCACAGCGCTATTGTGGGAGCGAATTCATTCGCGAAAGCTTTATTCCGGACACCACCAATGTGTTGGATGTATTGGCCTCTTCGCGGATGAATCCGCTCCCACAGATCCGACGATATGCACGCGCTACTGTGGGCGAATTCATGACTGGGTGAGGACCGCTGTACGTCGCTCATTGATTCGCTCAACCGTGGCCATATGCTCCGTACCCCAGGCACACAGTGCCCCCAGTGCCGTGGCCAGAGACTGCCCGAATGGCGTAAGGGAGTATTCGACCTTCGGCGGAATTTCCTGAAAGTCGATTCGGGCAATGATTTCATCCCGCTCCAGCTCTTTGAGCTGCTGGATCAATACCTTGTCGGTCACACCACCAATCGCCCGGCGCAACTCGCCGTAGCGGTGAACCTTCTGTGCCAGGTGATAAAGGACCAACGGTTTCCATTTCCCGCCGATCACCGCCAGGGCGGCGTCCAGCCCGCAATTGAAAGGGTTGTTGGGCATGTTGCATGCTCCCGGATCAGGCACTTACTAAAAGGTGCATACTATGCAAATTAATAGAGCGGATCTACAGTCGGGCCTCAACTTTATTGAGGAACAGTCATGAGCAGGCTCAACGGAAAAATCGCAGTAGTTACCGGCGGCAATAGCGGCATCGGCCTGGCAACGGCCATACGCTTTGCGGCAGAAGGTGCAGAGGTCGTCATCGTAGGGCGCCGCCAGGAAGAACTGGACAAGGCGTTAAAGCTGATCGGCCATGGGGCGATCGCGATTCAGGGCGACATCTCCAGTCTGCAAGACCTTGACCGCATCTATGCCCGTATCAAGGATGCCAAAGGCCGGGTCGATGTGCTGTTTGCCAACGCGGGCTTGGGTGATTTCCAGCCGCTGGGCTCCATCACCGAGGAGTCCTTTGATCGCACATTCGGCATCAACGTCAAAGGCACGCTGTTCACAGTGCAGAAAGCACTGCCATTGATGCAGGAAGGCGGTTCGATCATTTTGACCGGCTCGACGACAGGCGTCATGGGCACGCCAGCGTTCAGCGTCTACAGCGCCACCAAGGCTGCGCTGCGAAACTTTGCCAGAAGCTGGGCGCTGGACCTGAAGGGCAGTGGCATTCGTGTCAACGTACTTTCACCTGGGCCAATCGAAACGCCGGGCCTGGATCTGGCGCTGTCGACCACCGGGCAGAAAGAGGCAATCGTAGACTCGATGGTCGAACAGTTACCCCTCGCACGTATCGGTAAACCGCAAGAAGTTGCCGCAGCGGCGCTGTTCCTGGCGTCGGATGAAAGCAGTTTCATGACCGGCAGCGAGATGTTCGTGGATGGAGGGTTTGCGCAGGTTTGATCAACCAGCGCGGTTAACACTGGATAACCCCATGATGCATGTCAGGTCAGCGTGTCATGGGGGAGTCTGTGCAGGTGAGACAGGCAGGCCCGTGTCAGATCGAGCACGGTTGTGTTGTGAGCGTGCAGCGTTTCATTGCACGACGATGAATTCAATGATCACGCCAGGCGCAACCGCTACCCACAACTGGATCTCGTTGTCGGCAGTACGAACATCGAGCTGGTAATCGGCGTGGTGATCCTTCAAGCGAGCAAGCAGAGCGGTCAGCTCATCAAGGTTGGCGAGTCGCAAGGCTACATGATCGATGCGCGGCGAGGTCTTGCCCACTGGCAGGGCAATGGTCGCCTGAGTCAGATGGATCAGCGGGCGCCCGTCACTGTAGAGCCAGCACCCGGGCACCTGGAAGTTCGGGCGTGGGCCGATAGTCAAGCCAAGCACGTCGATAAAAAAGCTGGCGGTGGCAGCCAGATTCGGTGTGACGATGTTTGCGTGATCCAGATACATGACAGTGCCTAGGGATGCCAATGAAGAGCGCTCATTGTGCAAAATGGGCAGGGCATTGAGAATCAGGCTGACATTTGATGGATTATCAAAAAATACTGAAGTATTGCCGTGTCAGAGCGACGCTGCGGGCATTCTCCTCACAGTCCCATCTGCGCTGAGGCTTCCTCGAAACGGTCATGCAAGAAATCCAGCAACGCCCGCACCCGCGGCGCCAGGTAGCGGCTGCGCGGGTACAGGGCGTGCACCGGCGCTTCGGCCGTTTGCCACTCGGGCATCAGCAACGTCAGGCGTCCAGCGGTGAGGTCCTCTGTCACATCCCAGATCGACTTCAGCACGATGCCGTGACCATCCACGGCCCATTGCCGGGCGAGGGCGCCATCGTTGGTTTCCCTGGCCGCCTCCAGCGGCACCTTGAACAGCACTTCCTCGTCTCCACGACGCAGGCGCCATTCATTCGACCAGCCTGACTGCCCTGCAACGATATGATCGAAGTCGGCCAACTGCCGTGGATGTTCCGGAGTGCCTTTGCGCGCCAGATAGCTGGGCGCCGCACACAGCACCCGGCGATTGGCCGCCAATGGCCGAGCAATCAATGAGCTGTCCGGGGGCACGCCGAAACGGATCACCAGGTCGACATCGTCGGCGATCAGGTGCGAGAGCGAGTCAGACAACTGCAGTGCGGGCACCACCTGTGGATACAGGCGAGTGAACGCGTCGAGCCACGGATTGAGCACGTGGCGGCCAAAGTCCGAGGTGGCTGAAATCCGGATTTTGCCGCGAATCTCCTTTTTCTCCGCCGACAGCGCCGCACGGGCGTCATCCAGTGCCTGGAGTGCCTGGCGGCAGTGCTCCAGGTAAATCCGGCCCTCATCGGTGAGCCGCAGTTGCCGGGTGGTGCGCTCGAACAGGCGGGTGGCCAGAGAGGCTTCCAGCTTGAGCAGTCGCGCACTGGCCGCTGCCGGTGACAGACCTAGTTTGCGGCCCGCCAGTGACAGTCCGCCCAACTGAGCCGCTTCGACAAACAGCCGGATGTCACCCAGATTATCCATGATTATTCCAATACTTTTGAAAATCCATCCAAGGTTAGCCTAATTATCAATTTACGTCCCTGGTTGCACACTGGCCCCATCACCTTTCATTGGCCCAGGAGACCTTCACCATGAATTCATCCAACACACTGTTCAGCCCGATCTCGTTCGCTGGCGTCACGGCGCCTCATCGCGTCGTCATGGCGCCCATGACCCGCGCCCGCAGCAGCCAACCCGGCGATATTCCCAACGCCCTCAACGCACAGTATTACGCTCAACGTGCTTCGGCAGCGCTGATCGTCACAGAAGCCGCGCAGATTTCACCCCAGGGCAAGGGCTACTCGTTCACACCCGGTATTCACAGCGAAGCGCAGGTGCAAGGCTGGCAGGGCGTGACCGAAGCGGTGCATGCCAAGGGCGGTCGCATCTTCCTGCAACTGTGGCATGTCGGGCGCTTGTCCCACCCGGACTTCCATAACGGCGAGTTGCCGGTTGCGCCATCCGCCGAGCCTTTCGAGGGGCAGATCTGGAAAGTCGATCCAGTCACAGGGCAGGGCGCGATGTTCGATAGCCCGACACCTCGCGCACTGAGCCACGCCGAAATCAAACAGATCGTCGACGACTTCCGTCAGGCCGCACGCCGGGCAATGCGAGCAGGCTTCGACGGCGTGGAAATTCACGGGGCCAATGGTTACCTGATCGATCAGTTCCTGCGCACGACGTCCAACACCCGTACCGATGAGTACGGTGGTTCAAGAGCCAACCGCCTGCGCTTTCTTCAGGAAGTGGTCGATGCAGTCAGTGAGGAGGTCGGTGCCGAGCGTACCGCTATTCGTCTGGCCCCGTTTTTGACCGCTCGCGGTATGGCGTGCCCGGACATTCTGCCGACCATTCTTGACGCCGCTGAATATCTGCAAGGCAAAGGCATTGGCTATCTGCACCTGGTGGAAGCCGACTGGGACGATGCTCCGGTGTTTACCGAGTCGTTTCGCCAAGCGATACGGGCTCGCTTCAGTCGCCCGATCATCGTGGCGGGCAACTATGACCGTGTACGCGCCGAGTGGGTCATCGCACAGGGCTACGCCGACCTGGTGGCTTTCGGCCGGCCTTTCGTCGGCAACCCGGACCTGCCACTACGCCTGATGCAAAACCTGCCCCTGGCGCCCCTTGATCATTCGACCCTGTTTGGCGGCACCGCCAAGGGCTACAGCGATTACCCAACTGTTAACGCCGGAGAAGCATGATGCGCACTTTGATTTCGGGCCTGCTGGTTGCTGCCACGTTGACTGCCACCGTCTTGGGTTCAAATGCCATGGCTGCCGAACCAACGCTGATAACGCCCAGGGTGATCATTACCGATTCTGCCGCCAAACCTGCGCAGATTCAGGCGCAAACCTTGGCAGCGCGTCGCTACGCGACCTTCTGGCAATCCGGTGATCCTGCGCTGGCTCAAGAAGCACTGGCAGCGGATTTCATGGATCGAGCATTGCCGCCGGGTCGTCCCCAAGGTATCGCCGGTCCGTTGGCGGCCTCCAAGGCTTTCCATGGTGCCGTGCCTGACCTGCAATGTGAGATTCAACAAATGATCGTCAGCGGTGATCGCGTGGTATCGCACTTGCGCTTCACCGGACACTTCACCGGCACCTTCAACGGCGTGCAAGGGCAGGGGCAGGCAGTCAACTTCATTGCCACCGATATCTACCGCATCGCCAACGGCCGGATAGCCGAAAACTGGCATCTGGAGGACAATCTGACCTTCCTGCAGCAGATTGGCCTCGTCGGGCACTGAAACCTGGCGCAGCGGGCTCTGTGCTTGTCATCTGCTACAGTGCCCGCTCTTTATCCCAGCGTACCTGCCATGACCGACCGCCGATTCAGCTGCGAAATGACACCTCAACTCCTTATCGACAACAACGCGGCCAGACTTGCGCTTGAAACATATGGCAGGTCGGCTTCGAGGGTTTCTATTGCTGATCGGACGCAGTTGATGTGCAGCGAGGCAATATGAAAATCATCCTGACTGCCGTGTTTTTGTTTCTTGCGAATGTTGCTCAGGCGGCGGAGCGGGTGGAAGGTTTTGGTATTAACGCAGGCGCTATTGTCGACTGTGTGCCGACGCCGGGCACTGCCGTTATCAAATCGGCGATGTACCTACGCGAAACGACCGAGCCTCCTTATCCCTTACCTGTCAACTGTGAGGTCCAACCTGGCCAACCAGTGCTTGCCCGGTCGATTTTCATCGGTGAAGTGCGCAAAGTTTCAAGGACACGTTTTGCCATTGTCTGGCTACAGTTGAGGCTTGGAAATGTCGGTGATGCGATAGCCTTGGATATCAACAATGGTGAGTTGATTACGTCTGAAGTCCGCGACACAGGGTCACTCCGATTGACCTTCATGCGCAGTGTTGGCACCGGTGAAGTCATGAAGTGACATTGGGGATAGTGATGAAAAGCACGTCGAATACGTTCGGTTCCAGCCTCTTCAATAGATTCATTACCGTCGCCATTTGTTTAGCGGGGCTGGCAACAATAGGGTCCCTGGTTTGCATGCTGCCTCACGCCGGGAAGCCTACATTCAACGTATTTCAAACTTTCCTGGTGGCCCTTGCGATTCTGTGCCTCGCCATAGGTTACTTGATGAGGCGGCGCAGACGGGCAAAAGCACTTGTGGCAGCTGTTAATCTGAAAGAAGGTCTGAGCCTTGACGATACCCGGTTGCTCGGTTATCCAGGCCAAACGTTTTTCGTCTTTGACCACGCCAGCCGGAAACTCGCTCAGTGCCAAAGCGCCACCGGCGATTATCACATCCGAGACTTCACCTGGGTGACAGGCTGGCAGTGTGAATGGCTACAGATTGAGAGGAGATTCTCGGGCGGGGTTGCTCGAATACTCACTGCGACAGGCATGAGCGTTCCAGCCTTTGAACCCACGCGTCAATTTATAGATTACGTGCTGGTTTTGGCGGTGGCTGATGCAAGTCAGCCAGTCCTGCGTTTCCCGATGAACCGGACAGCCGCACAAGCGTGGTGTACCCGGTGCGAAGTGCTTTTCAATGACTGAATACGAACCCTCGCAATCAATCGCTTCAAGGTGTGTCGCTGGACGACACTACCGCTCACTCAAAGGAGATACACATGACTGCCGCTCTTTACGACATTACGCTCAAGCAAATCGATGGGACTTCAGCCACCCTGGGCCAGTACAAAGGCAAAGTCCTGCTGGTGGTCAACGTCGCGTCCAAGTGCGGGTTGACGCCGCAATATGAAGGTCTGGAACGTCTCTATCAGAGCAAGAAGGCCGAAGGACTTGAAGTGCTGGGCTTCCCGGCTAACAACTTCAAGGAGCAGGAACCGGGCTCCGACGAGGAAATTCAGTCGTTCTGTTCCGCCACCTACGACGTGCATTTCCCGCTGTTCTCCAAGATCTCCGTTGCGGGCGCCGACAAGCATCCGTTGTACAGCGAGTTGACCTCGGCCCAGCCAGCAGCAACCGGCGACGGCCCGTTCCGTGAGCGCCTCAAGGGCTACGGCATCGAGAGCGGCGAAGGGCAGGAAGTGCTGTGGAATTTCGAGAAATTTCTGGTGGGCCGGGACGGCCAGGTCATCGGCCGGTTTGCCCCGGATGTCGCGGCGGATGATCCGCGCTTGACTGCGGCTATCGAGCAGGCCCTGAGCGCCTGAGTGACATTGCCTGGCTTGATGCAGCCTTTCAGCGGCGCTTATCCTGCTGACTGTCTAGTTCGGCTTTGGCTCGGTTTCTCCAGCCTTTGGCCATCGCTTTGCCCAACGAACGGGCAATGACACCGTCGTTGCCCAACGCCACTGGCGCGGTTGAACAGCCGACGCCGGGAACGACCTGCTTTGCCTGTAAGTCTACCTGTATCTACTCATTGGTAAGGTACAGCGCGATGGACAAGATCATCACCGCGGATCAACTGGTTTCAACTGACCTTGGACCCATCAACGAGATATGGCTCGGCGGGACCCACACCCAGCTATGCCTGTGGCGTGGCGAACAAGTCTTCACCCACGAAATGCTCAGCGAGGGCACTCACGATCAGAATGTCCAACGCCTCTGCCTGCAGTTGGTCAACCCTGACGATCAGGCCGCAGTGGCCAGTGTTGAACTGATCGCGCGCGAACGGCTGAAAAAAATGGGGAAGGAGGGCGAGTTCTATCCGGCAGAAGAAACGGACACTCATCGATAGCAGCTTGGCAACGCCACGTCAGGCAGTGGCCATCTGCTCCCGATATTCAGCCAGGTATTGTTCAGCCAACGCCTTTTTTTGCTGATCATCCAGCAGCTTGCCTGCTGCCTGAAAAAACTTCTGCTCTTCTTCCTTTAAATGATGATGCACCTTGTGTGTGAGTTTTTTAGCCGTCACTAACCAGCCAGGACTCGACATCTCGGTTTCATCGAGCGTCTCCATCATTTCGTCCATTTCATGGTGTTCTGAAATGGCGTGCCGACTCAGATCAATACCGTTGTCATGGGCCATCAGTGGTATGTAGAAACAGCGTTCCTCCGCAGTTTCATGAGCCTGTAGCTCTGCTTTCAAGCGTTCGTAAGCCTCTTTGCGTTCGTTGCTGTCACCATGAGTCATCGTCAAGGCATCGGCATAGCTGCGCTGACGATCGTGGCTTTCTCGCAGGGCTTCAAATATGTTCATGGTTATTCTCAATAGAGCTTCAGGTAGTGTCAGATAGACACAGGAGCGCGCTCGGGGTTCACGCTCTCGAAGGTTCATATTAAGTTCCGGGATCAGTTGAACAGCGAACACGTCCAATGATCGAAAAGCTCCTCGAGGAGCAAGGGCTGCTGCATCCGACTGACACAGTCCCAACCCTGGCACAGGTTTTCCGGGCCATCGTGCGCTGCATACTCGCGGCAGCGACGCTGGAAGGCGCAAAGGAAGATGCCAAAGCAGTGACGACCGCCGTGGCCTCCCATCGTGAGGATTTCGAGTTCGAGCACCTTGCCACTGGAGCGAATATGGATGCGTCTTAGTCCTCCGGTGATTAAAACTCCGTTATGACCGTTACACCTGTCGTTTCGAACCGATCCATGTTCATCAGTGCGTCGATGGATTGCTCCAGGCTGATGGTTTTCCCCACAAGTTTTTCTGGCGCCAGCTTGCCGGAGGTGATCATCTCGATCATGGCGGCATAGCGATACGCCTGCATGCCGTGGCTGCCGTAAATCTCAAGTTCGTGCGCTATGACCTTGCTCATCGGGATCGACGGCGTGGCATGATCGGCGAGCATCAGACCCACCTGGACGTGTTTGCCGCGACGACGCAGGTTGTTGATGGAATTGAAGCAAGTGGTTGGATGACCCAATGCATCCAGCGATACATGGGCGCCACCCCGAGTGATTTCCAGCACGGCTTCGGCGACGTTCGCGACGCGGTGGGCATTTACAGTGGCGACTGCACCGAGCGAGCGTGCCAGCTCGAGTTTTTCCTGTGAAATATCGATGGCTACGACGTTCGCGCCGATGGCTTGCGCGATCATCACCGCAGACAGGCCGACCCCTCCGCAACCGTGAATCGCTACCCACTGACCGGCGCTGACTTTGCCTTGGTCAACGACCGCACGGAACGAGGTAGCGAAGCGACAGCCCAGGCTCGCAGCGGTAGCGAAGTCCATGCTCTCAGGCAGTGCGACCAGGTTCAGGTCGGCTTGATGGATGCCGACGTATTCGGCAAAAGAACCCCAATGAGTGAAGCCCGGTTGGAACTGCGTGTGGCAGACCTGTTGATTGCCGCTGTTGCACTCTGCACAAGCCCCACATCCACCCACGAACGGCACGGTCACACGGTCGCCGACCTTCCACCGCGTGACGTCCTTGCCCACCTCGGCGACGACGCCCGCGAGTTCATGACCCGGTACATGCGGAAGTTCGATGTCCGGGTCATGACCTTTCCAGCCGTGCCAGTCGCTGCGGCACACGCCGGTGCCAAGAACCTGGATGACAACACCGTGAGGTTTCGGGGTCGGATCCGCCACGGTCATCAAGCGCGGCGGTTTGGAAAAGGCTTCGTAGACGACTGCTTTCATTCAATTCACCTATGTTGGGATGCGCTATGCGATGTATGTCCTGCGCCCGTCGATGCGGGCTCAACTGGTTACCCGTGCAGAGTCATTCGGCCTCGCTGTGTACCTCATCCTCGACTTGCTTCGAAGCGGCACGATCCAGTCATTTCCATTATGAATAAATGCCTTGAAATTACCTTTCAAGTTGCGATTGACGGAATGCGAGAATTGAAATTAATCTTCATTAATTTGTTTAAATATGATGGGTTATTTCATGGCTGAGCAGTTCGATAAAATAGATATCGCAATATCGGAGCGTCTGCAGCGCGACGGTAAGCTATCGAATGTCAAGCTGGCTGAGCAGCTTTCCCTCAGCGAGGCGTCCTGTTGGCGCAAGCAACGACGTCTTGAAGAATGCGGGGTAATCGAGGGATACCAAGCCATTCTGAATCGAAAGAAACTAGGGCTAGGCTTAAAGGCCTTTGTTCAGATCTCTTGCACAGATCACAGTGAAGAAGCCACCGCAACGTTTGAGAAAATTATCCAGTCGGCCCCGCAGGTACTGAGTTGCCACAACACAACGGGCGAGGCGGACTTTCTACTTGAAGTGGTTGCACGGGATTTGGATAGCTATAGCCGCTTTGTCGAAAAAGTACTGAGGAAGCTCCCAGGCGTTTCCAGTATTCGCTCGAACCTCTCCCTGCGTGAGATGAAGACCACCAATCGACTACCCGTGACCGAACTCTTGAGTATCTGAATTCTGCGGGGCTGCGATGATCCAATAATGGCCCCTGAGATTAAATGGCGCTTCGGGGCGGGTAGGTCTCCGCCCCGGCGGCCCCAACGATGTCCCATACTCGATAGTTCAATATCGAAGGATTCCACAAACATGAGTCGTCACACGATTCATTTTAGGGGAATTTGAGTCCCGCTTTTTGCCGCATCCAGCAACTGATGCAGGCGCAATGCATCGTTGAACGTCGCCGCCGCATGGGTGCCCTCGACAACATCCTGCGCATACACGTGATAGAGCTCTGCCAGTTCAAGCACGGCTGACGGCAATGACGAGGCTGGCAGGCGCTGATAATTTTCAGGCACGGGCAACACTTCCAGCGTCAGGTTATCGCCATGCGCGCCCTCGACGACATAGTCGTCGCCGACATCGCCAAATGCCGAACGGTTGGTGATTTTCAAGTCGCCCTGATCGCCAGTGATATCAATTTGGACGCCGGAGCCGTTACGTTTGCCGCCTTCGATGTGGATTGAAATCACGCCGCCGTCTTCGAGCATGCCGCTGAGTACGAGCTGGTCGGGAGCGGTGCTGTCAAGCACTTCGCCGGTTTCCTTGATGGTCACTTGCGGGAACTGGTTGACCATCAGGCCCGAGACTTTCACTGGCCAGCCGGTAGCGGTGAAGAGCATGTCCAGGAAATGTCCGGCATAGATGGCGATGACGCTGGAGAAGTTTTCCTCGGGGGCGGTCCAGCGCAGGGCATTGGGGCGCAGGGCCTGGAAGTAATTCATGCTGACGTGCATCCGCACGGAGCGCACCTTGCCGACGTAGCCTTGTTGCAGCAGGTCTTGCAGGTAGCGGTTGTGCGGAGCGTGACGGCGTTGCAGGCCGACAATGTGGCGCACGCCGGCATCCTTGGCCAGGCGCAGCAGTCGTTCGGAGTCTGCGGTGGTGGTGGTCAGCGGCCATTCGCAATACACGTCTTTGCCAGCGGCGATGGCGGCGCGCACGGTTTTTTCGTGTTGCGGGGCGGTGTTGAGCACCACGACCAGATCTACTTCAGGGTTGTTGACCAACGCGTCAACTGAGCCGGCGACCTGGCTGATGTCGTACTCGCTGGCGGCGGCTTCGGCGCGTTCGCTGCGTTCGCTGTACAGCGCTTGCAGGTGATATTGCGGTAGCAGATTGAGCACGCGCAGATGGCCGTGGCGAGCCCAGTTGCCGACGCCGATGATACCGACGCGAATAGGGGAGTGTGCAGTTGTCATGGGAATGTCCTCGTAGGGTTTGGCTGACGAGGTGAAGTCTAGGGAGCGAAGCTGCGCGGAAAAACCGGCCAAAAGGCCGAACACTGCGGACAGGAAAGTCGCTAATGGCGGTACGCCTGTTCGATTGCGGAACGATTGATCCGCAATGATCGGAGCTGCACACTGTTTTTCCGAAGTGATCAGATACCTAGCATGGCGCCACTCATTACTGTGGCGCTTTGCCATGAACGATCTGTCTGCATCACCGGCCACCGCTGCGCTCGTGCCAGCGGAGCCGTCCTCCTGGCGCGACTGGCTGTCGGTGTACGCGGTCGCCCTGGGCGCTTTTGCCTTTGTCACCACCGAATACCTGCCGGTCGGCGTCCTGCCACAAATTGCCAATAGCCTGAGCATCACCGATGGGGTGGCCGGGTTGATGGTCACTGTGCCGGGCATGGTGGCAGCGGTAGCGGCGCCCGCGATCATGCTCGGCGCCGGGCGCATGAATCGGCGGCATTTGTTGCTGCTGTTGACACTGCTGCTGGTGGCTTCCAACGTCGTTTCGGCTCTGGCGCAGTCATTGCCGATCATGTTGTTGGGGCGCGGCTTGTTGGGTGCGGCGCTGGGTGGTTTCTGGGCGGTGGCGATTGCTGCTGCCGGGCGTCTGGTCAGCGAGTCAAAAGCGGCGAAAGCGACGGCGCTGATCTTTGCTGGAATTACCTTGGCGACGGTGTTCGGTTTGCCGTTTGGTACGTTTGTCAGCACGCTGTTTTCGTGGCGGATGTCGTTTGCCGTGACCGCGGGGTTGGCGTTGCTGGCGTTAGCCGCACAGTGGCTGACGTTGCCTTCGTTGCCATCCCGAGAGGGCTTGCAGGTGCGCGCGTTGTTGGCGTTTCTGTCACGCAGCAATGCCCGTCGCAGCATGCTGTTGCTCGGTACGGTGGTGGCGGCACACTTCACCGCGTACACCTACATTGCGCCGTTCCTTGGGCATGACTCCGGTTTCTCGCCTGGTGCGATCACCGCGACTCTGTTGGGCTTTGGCCTGGTCGGCATGTTGGCGAACTTCGCGATGGCCGGGAGTATCACTACGCACCTGCGTGCGTCGCTGGGCGCTGTGGTGTTGCTGATGGTGATCGCGCAATGGGCCTTGCCAGGGTTGCAGGGTTGGGGCGTGACATTGGCGGTGCTGGTGTGGGGCGTTGCCTACGGCGCTATTCCGCTGGGCGTGAGCAGTTGGATGCAACTGACGTCGCCGCAATTGCCCGAAGCCAGCTCCGCCATGCTGGTGACCACGTTTCAGGTGGCGATTGCTTCGGGTTCACTGTTTGGCGGCTTGATGGTTGATCACGCCGGCGTGTCTTCAGCATTGCGGCTGGGCGCCGCCATCGGTGTGCTCGGTTTGGCGGTGATGCTCAGTTTCGGTCTTGGCAAAGCGCCGATTGCCGAGGCGCTGCAACGCTGAGTTCAGGCTTTGAGAATGTTGTCCTTGAAGTAATCTATCAACACTCGCAACCTCGGTGCCGTCTGCTTCGACGCAGGCCAGAGCATCCACAGGTTGCCGGTGTGGTCGGTGTAGTCCTCCAGTACCACCTTCAACCTGCCGTCGGCCAATGGCTGACGGATTGAAAAGTCCGGCAGGCAGGCAATCCCGACCCCATCGATCGCCAGGTACGTCAGCGGGTCCATCGTGGTGCAGGTCAATGCCCGCGTCAGGTTGGGCTCGATGTGCGTATCGTCGACGCGCAGCGGCCAACGCTCGATCATCCCGGTGGCCGGAAACTTGTGCAGCAGGCACACGTGGCGGATCAAGTCGTCCGGGTGTGCCGGATCGCCATGGCGCTCCAGATACGCTGGCGATGCCACCAACTGCAATTGATACCCCCCCAGCTTGCGCGCCATTAGCCGCGAATCCTGCGGTGCGCCCGTGCGGATCACCGCATCGAACCCTTCCTCAATCACGTCCACCATGCGGTCAGACATGTCCACATCCAGTTCGATGTCCGGGTAGGCACGCATGAAGCCGGCCAGTACCGGCATGATCAACACGTTCTGGATCGGCACGCTGATGCGCACCTTGCCGCGCGGCGTGGCGGACAGTTCCAGCAATTCCATTTCAGCCGCTTCCACTTCGCTGAGGATACGCTTGCAGCGGTCCAGGAACAGCTCGCCTTCGGTGGTCAGGGTGACACTGCGGGTGCTGCGATGAAACAGCCGCACCCCCAGACGTTCTTCCATGCGCGCCACGCTCTTGCCTACGGCGGAGGAGGATATCTCCAGCAAGCGACCGGCTTCGGTAAAGCTGCGGGTTTCGGCCACATGAATGAAGGCCGTGATGCCGCTGAGGCTGTCCATCATTTGAGGTGTGCTCAGTGCTGGGAAAGGATCAAGGCAGAGTAGGGGTGGGCGGGGAAATTGGAAAGGGAAGTAATAGCGAGCGAGGCGTTGGCCGCGTTTTTAATACGCCCCTTCGAATGCTGAACCAGGATCAACAGCCAGTACCGTAGGTCCCGTCACCGAGTTCAACACACAGATTTGGAATCTTTATGCCCAGTGAGCACCCAGCGGCGCTTGCATGAGTGCGGGCGCCTTTATCCGGCCATCGACAGTTCGATCTCCGTGATCGCCAGCATTACAGCCAAAAAGTCCGGAGTGTTGGGAAACACAGCCCATTTATTCAATCCGGTAAATCACCTTTACTGATGCCAAGCGCCCCGACCCCGAAAGCCCACATGGCTATCGACCCGGGCAGATATCCAATGGCTCTATACATACACTTCAGTCGAGGCAATCATGTCCAAACTTCATTCCCCAGTTAAAGTCGGGCGGTTCACCTTCGCCCACCGCATTGTATTGGCACCGCTGACCCGCATGCGTGCCGAAGATGGCGCCCGTCCTGGCGCTCTGATGGCCGAGTACTACGCCCAGCGCGCTTCCGAAGGCGGTTTCCTGATCGGTGAAGCCACCATTGCCGCTCCAAACGGCAACGGCTATCTCGGCGCACCAGGCCTGTTCGACGACAGCCAGATCGTGGGCTGGAAACACGTCACCGACGCCGTGCACGCCAAAGGCGGCAAGATTTTCCTTCAGCTTTATCATGCGGGTCGCCAATCCAATGTCGACGTGCAGCCTGCAGGCAGCATTCCCGTCGGTCCATCAGAAGTCCTGCACGGCGGCGTTGCTTACACCACCGAAGGTTGGGTACCCAATACCCCGAACCGCGCCCTGACCATCGAAGAGATCGCAGGCCTGGTAGAAAACTTCCGCACCGCTGCCGAACGCGGCGTGAAAGCCGGTTTTGACGGCGTGGAGCTGCATGGTGCCAACGGTTATTTGATCGACCAGTTCCTGCAGGACAACAGTAACAAGCGCACCGACATTTACGGCGGCTCGTTCGAAAACCGCGCACGCTTGCTGCTAGAAGTGACCAACGCGCTGATTTCAGTTTGGGGCAGTGACCGCGTGGCGGTACGTGTCGGCCCGAGCGGCACCTGGGGTGACATGGGCGACAGCGATCCAGAAGGCCTGTTCACCTACGTCGCGCAACAACTGGCGCCGCTGAACCTGGCTTACCTGCACCTGATCGAGCCGCGCATCCTGGGCAACATCGAGGACGAGAATGCGGACCCGGCACCGGTGGCGGCCCAGCTGATGCGCAAACACTACAAGGGTGTGATCATCGCCGCCGGTGGCTTTGACGGAGAATCCGCCGAGGCCATCATCCAGGCTGGCGACGCCGATCTGGTGGCCTTCGGGCGCCACTTCATCGCCAACCCGGACTTGCCGGAACGCCTGCGCCACAATCTACCGCTGAACGCTTATGACCGTCCGACCTTTTTTGGCGGTACCGAGGTGGGTTACACCGACTACGCGTTCTATAAAGAAGAAGCGATTGCGTAACGTCTTTCGCCAAGCTCGAGTTGCTTTAGCGCAGAGACCAAACGAAGCCCCCTCGCGGGGGCTTTTTTATGTGTACACGCGATCAAAAGGGCGCTATCACTTTTCCACGGCTGGAATACCATAAACTTAACCCAATTCATCAAACGCAACCGGCCGCTGTATTGGCTGGGCTTGGCACGTTTGCCGTATTCGCCGAACTGGTCAATCCCGGCAGAAGAAGAGTTAAGTTTTTAGAAGTGCATTGAGTTAATGTGCTGCTCACTCTCGACTTGATTGTAGGTGCGTGCTTTTTATTAGATATAGCAGCGGTGTCGCAATGGCAGACCGTGTTTTTCCGAACGCCCCACACAGTGACTCATGCGTTGCTGAATGCTCGTTAGTTATCGCGCGGCTCCAGGGGTTTTCATCGGATGAATACATGCCCGCAAATCTTCGCGCGCTTAACGTCAAAAATTTTAGCTTTTGGATATTTTGTCCACCGTCCCACGCCGGTATTATGTTGGCTAAAGTCAGTTTTGTAAGACATGCCTGTGGGAGCGAAGGATGAGCAAAGGCAAATCGGTTGTTTTCATCGATGGTGGTGTAGAAGGCGCGGCAAGCCTGCTGGAAGGCATCCCGCCAAGTGCCGAGGCATTCATCCTCGATGGCGAGTTGGACGGTTTGAGCCAGATAGCAGCTGTCCTCGGTGAGCGTAATGAAATCAGCACTGTCCATGTGCTCTCCCATGGCGCTGAAGGTATGTTCCAGTTGGGCTGCCTGAAACTCACCGATACCAATATCGCCTCCCGCGCCACTGACCTGAATGCAATCGGTTCCGCGCTGGGCGAGGGCGCGGAGATTTTGCTTTACAGCTGCGATACAGCAGCTGGCACGCGGGGGCCTGCATTGGTAGATGCATTATCGATGCTGACCGGCGCAAGCGTCGCGGCTTCCACCACTCCAACAGGCCACGCCTCACTGGGAGGCGATTGGGCGTTGCAATATCAGACCGGCGTCATCAATTCCCAGCCACTCGTAGTGGCGAGCTACCAACACGTATTGTCCAGTCAAACATTTAACTTCGAGACTGTTAGCCAAGGCACGGATTCGAAAACCATTAGCCAGACGATTGGCTCGGACACGATGGTTATCGTATCAACCGATGCCAATATGCTGGTTGATACAGAGCTGACTGCCTTTGGCTCTGATGTTGCCAACGCCTCAGGCCTTGTCATGGCAACCGGGGAGGGTGGTGTATTTACAGAGTCGAGCCTCAATCTCAGCGTTGCCGGTGGAAAGACCTTTGACCTGACCTCTTTTACCCTCGCTCAGCTTGCTCTAGATGGTCAGACCATTACATTGACGACCAGCAAAGGCAGCGAGACATTGACGGCTTCGTTTGTCGGGAATTCCTGGGTCGCTAATATTTCATCGGCGACACACCCCGAGTACTTTCAAGGTGTTAGTAGTATCTCCATTACTACCGCAGATCCCGTAGGATTCTTTGAGTGGGGCTTTGACAATATTGTTTTGAGTAATATCACTAACCCTGGTGCCCTGCCAACAACCACTGTATCCACCGTAGCCTTGGGTCCCGATACCGGCAGCAGCAATACTGACCTCATCACGAACACCGCCGCGCAAACCATCACGGGCACGCTTTCGGCCAATTTGGTCGCTGGGGAAAGTGTTCAGGTGTCACTCGATGGCGGTGCAAGCTGGAGCACCGCGACCAGCGTAGTCGGCAACAGTACCTGGTCATTTGCTACCACACTGACCGGCTCCAATACCCTCGAAGCTCGCGTCACGAATGTTAACGGCAGCAACACTGCCTACACACAGACCTATACCCTCGATACTACCGCACCCACCAACACGTTCAGCAACCTGTCGTTTTTTTTCGATACAGGCAGTAGCAACACCGACTTCATCACCAATACTGCGTCACAGACCATCAAGGCAACGCTCAGCACGGGAATTGCGGGTACTGATGTTGTCTATGGCTCATTGGACAATGGTGCGAGCTGGACCAATATTACCAGCAAGGTCTCCGGCACCTCCCTGTCCTGGAATGGCGCAACGCTGAGCACCAGTAGCACGCTTAGGCTGAAGGTAACCGACATCGCCGGGAACGACGGCACGATAGCGAGCCAGGCCTATGTACTGGACATTACAGCGCCGACCACGACGTTCAGCTCACTGAAATTTTCTGTCGACACCGGTAGCAGCAGCACCGACTTCATTACCCAAACACCCGCGCAAACTATTACCGCAACGCTGAGTTCTACACCCGCAGGCAGCGATGTGGTTTATGGGTCGTTGGACAATGGCGCGACCTGGAGCGATATCACCAGCAAGCTCTCCGGCACCGCGCTGACCTGGAACGGCGTGACGCTGAGCGGCAGCAACACACTACAGCTCAAGGTAACGGACATTGCGGGCAATGACGGCACGATCAAGAGCCAGGCTTACGTGCTGGATAACTCGGCCCCAGCGACGCCCGCAGCTCCAGTGCTGGCCAGCGCCAGCGATACTGGCGCCTCGAACAGCGATCGCATCACCAACAACACGACCCCGACTATCACCGGAACAGCTGAATCTGGCAGCACGGTCACCCTGTACGACACAGACGGCACAACGGTTCTGGGCACTGGTGTTGCGACCGGTGGCGCATACGCCATCGCCGTATCGGCACTGACCAGCACAAGCCATACCATCACCGCTAAGGCGACTGACGCCGCAGGCAATACGTCGACAGCCTCCTCGGGCACCACACTGACCATCGATACCAGCGCCCCAACAACGGTTGCTCTCAGTGCTACTTCGGCCAACACAGTCAATGCCACTGCCGGTGCGACGCTTGCCAGCCTTTCTGCGACGGATAACAGTGCCATCACCTACAGTCTGGTCGCAGGCAATGGCACAAACGACTCGGGCAATAACCTGTTCACCGTGACAGGCGGCGTCCTTAAGCCGGTCAGTAACCTCGCGGCGGGTTCCTACAACATTAATGTCAGCGCTACAGATGTGGCGGGTAACCATTCAGAGCAAGCGTTCACCTTCAGCGTCAGCAGCGGGCCGAGCGTTGGCTCTATCGTTCGATCCGGTGGCGGGTCAACAATCGTTGATCACGCGGCCACATCGCTGACTTATACGGTTACCTTCAACGAAGGCGTTACCGGCGTCGATAAAAACGATTTCACCCTTGTGAAAACGGGTAGCGTCAATGGCACCGTCAGCGGCGTCTCCACTGCCGATAACATCACCTACACCGTCACCGTCGACGGCCTGTCCGGCGATGGCACGATAGCACTGGACTTGAACGCCACCGGTACCGGTATTCAGAACGGTTCATCTGCAAGCATCGCGGGGGGCTACAGTGGGCAGGTATTGACCCTTGATCATACGTCGCCGATTGCACCCGCTACACCGAGCATGACAGCGGCAACCGATACCGGTGCATCCAGCAGCGATAGCATTACCCGCAACACGACACCTGTATTCACAGGTACAGCCGAAGCCAATAGCACGGTCACGCTCTACGATACCGACGGTGTCAGCTCCTTGGGTTCGGTCTCCGCAGATGGCTCAGGAAAATGGAGCATCACCAGTAGCGCGCTAACCAATGGAGCCCATACGCTGACCGCTAAGGCCGTTGATGCGGCCGGCAATAGCTCCACCGCCAGTTCCGGGTTGTCGGTGGTTGTGGAAACCTCTGCTACTGCACCGGGCACTCCGGGCCTGTCAGCAGGCAGTGACTCAGGCATGCTTGGGGATGGCATCACTAATGTTTCGACACCGACCGTCACTGGAACGGGTACGAACGGCGCGACAATCACGCTCTACGACTCAGACGGCACAACAGTGCTGGGCAGCTCCGTCGTCAATTCATCCGGCATCTGGAGTATTACCAGCAGCGCATTAAGCCAAGGCAGCCATTCACTTACGACCAAGCAAGTTACCCTGGCGGGCAACACCTCGGTCGCCAGCGCAGTAACAAGCCTCACCATCGATACCACGGCGCCAGTTCCACCTGGCGGGCTGACCCTGGCTGCTGCAAGCGACAGCGGCACACTCGGGGATGGCATTACCACTGTGACCACACCAAGCATCAGCGGAACCGCTGAGGCCAATAGCAAGGTCACCCTGTATGACAGTGATGGCACCACGGTTCTCGGCACCACTACGGCGAGCGGCGCGGGAGCATGGAGCGTGGCCAGCAGTACTCTTTCTCTGGGCAACCACACACTGACTGCAAAGCAGACAGACCTTGCCGGTAACGTTTCCGTCGCAAGCGCCGCATTGACCTTGAACATTATCGCAGCGCCGACTGCGCCTGCCGCACCGTCGACACCGTCTAATCTGATCGATGGCGTTCCGGTCAACACCACATCTGTCGTGTTGCCGGGTGGCGGGACCGGTACTCTGGTTACTGTTCCCACGGTGCCGGTGGGTGCCGGCACTTCAGTCGGAGCCGCGAATGTGGCAGATATCCCTTTGGTCACCTCCGGCAGTACGGCGCTGCTGACGAGTCAGGTACCTATTGGTACTGGACTGACATCGGCAGGGGGCCCAAGTCAGCCTGCCGCAAGCTCCTCCAATGGCTTGCTTGCGGCCATCCAGGCTCAAACCACGACCCACGATGCCGCTGATCAAAGCCATCTGGCGAATAATGGCACGCAGTTTCTCGGGCTGCTGTCCTCCACTGTCCCGCTACTGGTCAATACCGTAGTTGTACAAAGCACGTCGTCGAGCGCCACAACCCCGTTAACCTTGACGGGCACGTCTACTGCGACTCAGCATACAGCTCTGGTAATCGACACCAGCAAGGTGGCCAATAGCACCGTAGTCCTGCAGCAGGTCGACTTCGCCGCGATCGTAGGTTCGGCCACCGTAACCGGGAGCACGACAGGGCAGATACTGACGGGTGATGCCTCCAACCAAACGTTCATCATCGCCAGTAACAACGGCACTGTGATTACCGGCGCAGACACGACTGTTGCCAGTCAGGTCTATGCCGGTGCAGGCAATGACGTACTGCAATACGGCCTGCCGACCAACGCCACCACCGTCAATGCACTAAACGCCTCGCTCTTGGCAAATAGCACCACGACCGGGAGCCTGAGCTCGGCCACCTCGGTATTGCTAAATGGCGGTACAGGAAGTGATACCGCTGTGTTCAGCAAGGCACAATCGGCTTACATCGTCGACCAGCGCGACGGCTACGTGCTGGTCACCGATAAAGCCGACTCCACACAACGCATCACCGTGACCAACACTGAAAATCTGAAGTTCAGTGACAGTCTGGTCAGTGTGGACAGCCGAACTGAACTCACCACCCTCGCGGGCTTTTATCAGACTGCTTTTGGGCGTCAGGCCGATATCAACGGCTTCGATTTCTGGGGGGCACAGCAGGCCAAGGGAGTCAGCCTGGGGAGTATTGCGGTCAGCATGCTCGGTTCGAATGAAGCCGCTGCACGCGGTTTTGCCCTCAATGGCGACAAGACCCACGACATCACGGTTCTCTACAGAGCCGTGTTTGGTCGCGACCCGGAAGCAAACGGCCTTGCTTACTGGCAGACTCAGATGAGTCAAGGCCAGAGCATTGTCGATGTTGCCAATGGCTTTATGGCTGCTACGGAGATAAGCGAACACAAGCTCGCTGTGACCGGTTGGGATATGAATTTCTGAGTTCAATAGACTGCAGTCTAGGAATTGATCTTTTAGATTTCGGCGGTTTTACCGATTAATGCAGGGCAGGGGAGTCGTACCTTCCCGTCCTGCTCACTGTTATCGATCTGTGGAGGATCACCAATGGCTACGCTCAACTCTACTGAAAACCACGCTTCATGACGCCCAGCTGTTTTTCTGCCTAGCCTCCTTGATATGCCCGAACTTGAAAATAGCATGTCCACTTAGGGGGGATTAGCTTTCATCCTATCGAGCTGATCAGCAAACGTATTCGTTTCGATGAGCTTGTTCTTTCTGAGATCGGCATAGACGAAGGTGACGCTTTCGAGTCCCATATTTCATCTGGCTCTGTCCTTGCTGTCCAGCTGGGCAGTATTCAGCACGGGATTCAAACCAGGCTGATGCTTCAGGATGACAACGGCAGTGATCCTTACTACGGAGACGTCTCGACGCTTACGGTCCTTGAGGTGCTCCAATGAGTATCCACAAGCTTAACCATCTGCGCGAAAGCATGGCGGTCTGCGGCAAGGGCTCGCAGCCGTGGACCAGAATGCGACTGTCTTGCGGAGCGGCCTTGGCGCCGTAACGGCCATTGAAAACTGGCTGCGACGATCCACGCGTGAGAATCCGAAGGTACGCATAATTCGACAAACGTTATGGTACTTGCGGCCAGCGGCCAGAATCCGACGCCGGGATAATCGCGAAGCCCCGGCGCCGGATTTAGCCATAACGTGCATTATGCGTGCCTCCCCTCGGCCTCGATCGCGTGCAAAGCCCCTCCAGACCCCGCAAAACCCCTTTCGCGCCTGATTACCATGCTTTACCGCAACGGACCCATATCGCCAGGCAGAGCCGCTGGTGGGTCCCGGAGGCAATTTCCTCGAGGCTGCTCGGGTAGGCCTTGGCCGCAGGGGCTTGCCCCTGTTCGGAGCGAAGGCGGAGAGCTTTTAAGGGTTGCTCGTCATCACTGAGAATTTCTTGTAGCAGGCCACCATGGCTCGCTTTCCGATGCTCTGCTTGGCGGCCATCATTTCCATTCCTGCTTTTTCGCATTCAGCTTCTGTCTTGTAAGCGCCTTGCAGCTCATAGCCTCCTGCAAGGGCCAGTATTAGCACCCATTCGATCATTTGCGTTCCTTGCGATTTTTGGTTCGGCGCGGTGGGGGTGCTGTTACACCCCCACTTTGGTATGGACTTCCATACTTCCTTTTATTTTATTGCCTCCTGTTCGAATCCGAACAGCACGCCTTTCAGGGCAATTCGTGCCTGATTCCTGATCTCCGGCGGCAGCGAATCGAATCGCTTTAAGATGGGTCGTAAATCCTCTGATACCGTCATCTCGCCTTCGCTTAGCAGCAGTTCATCTGTTGTCACGCCCAGCACCTTTGCCAGTTCGACGACCTTGTCAGCTGATGGCATTTGTGACCCTGATTCGTATGACGTATAGCTTGATTTTGCTATCCCGGCCTTTCCCCAGACTTCAGGCTGAGTGAGGCCTCGCGCCTTCCTGAAGCGTTTCAGGTTCTCGCTGAGTGTCATGGTTCGTTCGCTCTGGCTTTTCATCGTGCTCAGATCGTAAGTACTGTTCAACTGTCCAGTTCCATTATTCCGGTATTTTAGTGCTTGCATGTCGTCACCCTCAGTGGTTAGCATACCGGCATTCGGCTACCGTTATTCCGGTATTGACAGGGATTCGTGATGTTCATCGATTGGTTGACAGTTTCTCAGGAGCATTTGCACGACTTGCCTGTCGTCTGTGACATTTTTACGCTCACGATTGATGCCAACACGAATGAGGTTTTGAGTACTCGTCAACCGCGCTTCAAGCATGAGGCGAGCTTTTCTACCTCCGTCACCATTTCTGTTCAGGGCCGCAATATTCGCGTAGAGGGAAATCCTAGCCGGGTAGGGCGCCTTGATAATCTCTTTGGCTATACAACCATTGAGCAGTGCATCTCTGTTTATAACGCTTTGCTTCGTGAGTACGGTCTTCCTGGCTTCACACGTTGCACCCGTATTGATATCCGTGCTGGTACGTCAGGTGCTAAGTCTGGTGACCGTATAGCAGATGGTGCAAAAATTGAGCGTATAGATTTAACAACAAATGTTTCAGTCGGTTCTGGCAATGTTGTTTCCTATCTCCGTGGAGTATCGAGTCAACGTATCGGCCATAGCATTGGTTTCTTATATCCAAATGGTCGTACTGTGACTTGGACGCCTAAGGGGAATGGCAAGGGCGGTCGTCTTCAATACCGTAAAGCCTACGATAAGGCTTTTGAGATGGATCAGAATTGCCTCCCAAAAATTAAGCGTTTATTCGGCGATGATTCGCCAGAATTTAAATATGTTAAGCAAGTTAGAGACTATTGCGCCGATCAAGGTGTCGTTCGTATGGAGCAGGAGCTTAAGAGCGAGCTTTTGCAGCGTGAAGCCCTTTGCTACTGGGGTTTATTTAATGAGAGTCGTTTAAGTGAACTCCATAATGAGTTCTTGGCTATTGACGAGAAATTGAAGGTTACCGCCATGGATATGATGACCATTGCTGAACAGTTATTGCAAGACGGCATCGTTTCTAGCCGTCAGGCCGCTAATTCTACAGCGTCCTGCGCTATTCTTTGGATGCACGGCCAAACCTTTGATTTCACTAAAAGCCAGACTAAAACTCATGCTGCCCGCCTTAATCGTATCGGTATTAACATTCGCAATGCCTGTGATACTTCTCGATTTGCTCCTGTCTTTGTTCGTCAGTGTCGCGAAGTCACTAAGTCTTCGCTGTCTATTCCATCTTGGTATAAGCGCGTCAATCACCTTCAATCGGTGGCCGCATGAAGACTGTAAGTTTTCAGGGGGCTCAGCTTACCCAGGGTCAGCGTGTCCGCCTTGAACAGCAGCGGCGTATTAAGGCTTTCATGGCTCCTGTCTTGATTGATCTTGTTGCCGATACTCTTAAGGCTGTTGAAATTCGAAGAGAGCAGGGCATTAAGCCTGAGCGTCAGTGGTTTGTTGAGCGGCAAGAATCGGGCACTCCCTCTATTGCTGAATGGATGGGGTTCTAAATGGATAAATCTACTTATCAGTCCTTGCGTTTCAGCGTGGAGAATGAAGTTGCTAATTTTAACTCTGGCATCGTTGATACTGATGCTCTCATTAATTCTGTTATGCGCTTGTTTCTACAGGCTGTATCGAATGAACAAGTTAAGCGACAAACTTTCAAACGTGAATTTCTAACTTTCAGGCGTCGTTCTGATGTGATTGTGCCCGGCTGGGCATTTCACCCAACTGGTAAAGGTAACTGATATGTTGATTCTCAAAGGTTCTATCATTGGTGTTGCTGATAAAGGCACTCCAGAAAAACCATGGCATCTTGTTGCCATTCAGGCTCAGTCTCTCAATCGTAACGGTTTCGTTGAAACCACTTTGTTTGAACTCGGTGTTTTTGGCGAGTCTGCTAAGCAGGGCTTGCATAATGCCTATCGTGCGATTATTGGCACTGAGGTTTATGCGCCTGTAACTGTTAACTATAACGAGAAATACAAGGAGCTTAGTTATCAACTCGCTGGTATTCCTCTGCGTATTGCTGAGCAGCGTCCTGTTCAGTCGCAGCCTACTCCTGCTCAGAAAGCTAGTTGATGAGGCGTAAATGAATTTTTTGGCCTGTGAAGGTGTGTGGCAGGTTCAGTCTGACGGTACTGCTGTTTGTTCTGGTCAGTTGCAAACTTTCACAGTTCAAGAGATGAGGGATTCTCTGAGTCCTTCAATAACCATGGACCAACGTATAGAGATAACTGGCGCGCTTCTCGCTCTCTTTGTCTTTGTCTGGGTCTGTAAAACTGTCCGCACTTCCGTATAGGTGTTTTATGAAACAGAAACTCGTTGCTGTACTCAAGTCTCGTCGTGCTCAAGTTGCTGTCGGCACCGTTGCTCTGATGTCTGCTGGCAGCTCCTTTGCTGCTGCCGGTGATATCGATACTTCGCAAGCCCTGGGTTACGTCGCTGGTGGTGTTGTGGCTGCCGGTGCCGTCACTGCCGCCATGTTCGGTCTGGTCGCCCTGATCGGTGCAGCCAAAAAAGCGATGCGCGCCGGGACTTAATCCGTTCCTCTGCGGCCCGGTGGGATAGTCCTGCCGGGCTTTTTTATTGCCCGGAGTTCGTACTATGGACGCAATTAAATGTATATATCGCCTGATGACTTCGTTTGGTTTTGGGTTACGGCTGCGCTCTTTTTGCTCTGTACTGGTCGTTAGTTTATCGTTTCTATTCCCCACTATTGTTAGTGCTGGCTCCTATAACTATTACATTGGTCCTACTGGTATTGTTTCCACTAGTCCTGAAGGTGCCTGTCCTCCTACTGCTGCCGGTGGTGCTGCTTCTTTTAATGGTTTTCTTCCTGATGGTGGTGGCGGTACTTGTCGCTATGTTTATGGTGATCCACCTACTTATCTTGATGCTGGTCATGTTAACAAGCAGACTCTTGACTGCGCTTCTAACCAGCATATTGATACATCTAGCAACCCTCCAACTTGCTTTTCCGACCCTCCTGTTGACTCTGGTGGTACTGGAGGTAATAGCAATGATGGTGATTTGCTTGCTAAATGCCAAGCTGCTGCCGGTGGCAAAGTTCAAAACTGGACGTGGCAACAATCTGGCACTGATATTCCTTCTGCGCCTTCTTATGGTGGTTGCGGTACAGAGCTTGGTTCTGGAGCTATTTGCAAGCCTAATGCATCTGGTAAGTTTGATTGTAGTGGTAACATCACTGTTAAGGGCGAGCTTTATGTTGCTCCCCCTGACAATTCTTCAACACCTGGTACTGGCGGTGGCACTGGCACTGGTACTGGTACGGGCTCTGGTGGTACGGGCACTGGCGGCACAGGTTCCGGTGATAATGGATCAGGTGATACAGGCAGCGGTTCAGGTGATTCTGGTTCAGGTACCGGATCTGGTGGCTCTGGCTCGTCCGGTGGATCTTCTGGCGGGTCTTCTGGTGGTTCTAGTGGCTCTGGCGGTAGTTCAGGCGGTACAGGCTCTGGCACAGGCGCAGGCACTGGTAGTGGTAGTGGCAATACGGGCACTGGCACTGGCACTGGTTCTGGCGGTACCGGCACAGGTACAGGCTCTGGTAACTCTGGCAGTGGTACCGGCACGGGTTCTGGTGGTACAGGCTCTGGCACTGGTAACGGTTCCGGTAGTGGTTCTGGCTCTGGTTCCGGTAATGGATCTGGTACCGGCGCCGGTAATGGTGATTGCACTGGTACTGATTGCGGTGACGATGAGGATTCAGTTTCAGGTGATATGCAGTGCGAACAAGTTGTTGCCTGTAGTGGTGATGTAATTCAGTGCGCGATACTTCGGCAAGACCAGCAGATGCGTTGTGCCGATAAAGATTTTCGCGATCTTTCAGACAAGAAAGTTAAAGACGCCAAGTCAACCTTGGATGCTCAATTCGCCGCTGATGACTATCAGCCTATTAAGGCCACTGCCGACAGTACGTTTGATCTTTCTAATATTATCAATACGTCTAGCACTTTTGGCGGCTCATGCCCCGTACTTCAAACCGTTTCGGTTCCTTGGTTTAGTGGCTCTGTTTCTTTCAATCCAAACGTTAATGGTCTTTGTACCTTTTTGACGTTCATGGGTTACATCATGGTTGCCTTTGCCATGCGCAAGGCTGCTGAAATTGTCGCTGATGGAGTGTAATTAGATGCCTCAAGTTATCGCGTTGTTAGTTAGCTTTTTTGGTGAGTACATTGTTTCTCTTGGCTGGAAGTTGCTTCGCGGCCTTGGTGTCGGTGCGGTGTCTTATGTTGGTATTCAACTGGTGCTTGATCAGGCCAAGCAATATGCTTTCTCCATGCTCGGCTCTTTGCCTGCCGATTGGGTAGGCGTGCTGGGCCTCCTTAAAGTTGATGTATGCATGAACATTTTGTTTTCTGCTTATGTTGCTCGCGCCGTGCTTCGCGGCATGGATAAGAGCGGTAATAAAAGCGGCTTCAGATGGTCCGGCAAACAATAAGGGGAGGGTGGTTATATGCTTTTCTTGAGAACTGGTTTGCCCGGAGCTGGCAAGACACTTAATACGATTAAAGAGATTGATAACGAGCACGCCGCTGATCCTAATGACCCGACGCGCCGGTTACATAAAGACCCGCATGAGCCTGATTTGCCGCCACGTACCATTTATTATCACGGCATTCCTGATTTAAAAGTCGATCAACTCAAGTCTAAATGGGTCGAGTTCGATACTCCCGACACGTGGTTCGAATTGCCTGATGGCTGTGTCATTGTCATCGACGAAGCGCAAGGCACGTTTGGCACTGACGTGCGTACTCGCGTCGAGAAAGTTACGCGCTTTGAAAAGCACCGGCACCATGGATGGGATGTTCATATCATCACGCAACATCCGTCTTTGATCTGCTCGCCAGTTCGAAAACTTGTTGGTAAACACATCAACTTCATACGTCCTTATGGCCGTACTAAAGGCGTATTCAGGCATGAGTATGAGATGTGCGTCGATAGTCCTGAGCGCCGTACTAACTTCAAGATGGCTCAGGAATCAAAGATTGAATTCGACTCGCATTACTTCGGGCTTTACAAGTCGGCTACGGTCCACACGCACAAGAAAGTCACTCCAAGCTTCGTTAAATTGATTCCGTTGCTTGTGCTCGCTGTGATTCTCCCGCTTGCTTTGCTTGGCGGTGGTGCTTACTGGTTTATTCACAAAAAGCAGGCTGAGAGCGAGGCTCTTCATAGCCAGCCTTCAAAGCCTGGCTCTGTAGATCTCCCTGGGAAAACCAATGCTGTCTCACCGGCACCAGCACCGGCAGCAGCTCCAGCCTCTGGCACGCTGACAAAAACTCAGTACATCGAGCAGTACAAGCCACGCATTGCGGACGTTCAAGCCTCGGCGCCTCGGTATGACGAAGTTGATAAACCCCGGGATTTTCCGCGTCCGACTTGTCTTGCATCGACCGATCCGCGCTTGCTCGAAACGGCTCAGTCCCGCGGCCAGAAGATCGGTTTTCACAACGGCGTCGGCACCGTTTGCCAGTGTTACACGCAGCAGTCGACGCGCATGGCCACGACGTTCGATTTCTGCATGTCGGTGGTCGAAAATGGTTACTTTGACGACACCAAGCAAGCTCCGGTGTATGCGCAGCCCAACGGTTTATCAACCCGTAAATCTGATCAGCGAGAGCAAGCCGACGGCCTGCGGCGAGGGCCCGCAGCCGTGGGCCAGAGGCTGGCCACACGTGCCTTTAATGACCCTGATGTCATTCCCGACAGCAGCTATGCGGAGCGGCCTTGGCGCCGTAACGACCATTGAAAACTGGCTGCGACGACCCACGCGTAAGAATCCGAAGGTACGCATAATTCGACAAACGTTATGGTACTTGCGGCCAGCGGCCAGAATCCGACGCCGGGATAAT
>NZ_JBGLYM010000032.1:0-61985 GCF_047303955.1 Pseudomonas sp. Pseusp88
GCCCCCGATAGCACCCCAAACACCACACCACCCCGCTCACCAACAACCCAATCGCCACCACCTCAAGCAAGCTGGGCAAGCGCTGTTCCCAGAGAAAGCCAAACAGCAGTCCCGCCAGGGTTTCGATCACCAGCACCTGGCCGCCGAGGGCCAATGGCAGCAGTCGGCTGGCCTGGTTCCAAAAGGCGCCGCCTACCACGGATGAGAGCAACGCAACGCCACCTGCCACCAGCAAGAAGTTGATCCACTCGGGCATGCTGTAAGTCGAACCCTCCAGCGCAAAAACCGGTATCGCCAGGAGCAGCGCCAATGCGCCGGTCATGATGCCGGTAAGCAGGGACCATTCGTGGGACGAGACCTTGGCGATTAATTTCAAGTGGCGGGCATTGCTGACGGCGTACCAGCTCCAGCTGATCATGGCGCCGGTCGCGCAGAGCAGACCCAGGACATTGCCTGCGCGCATCCCGGTATTTTCACCGCGCTGAAGTGCGCTCAGGCTGATCAGTACCACGCCCGCAATGGCACAACACAGGGACGGGACAAGTCGCGTCAGGGCTACCGCGTTGGCGTCGTTACGCCCGGCCAGGGTAATGACCACGGGTATCAGCCCGACAATCAGGGAGGTAGTGGCGATACCGACTCGTTGTACGGCGCTGCCGACGAGGGAGTAGTAGAGAAGATTGCCGATCAGGCTGAGCCAGAACAGGGATTTCCAGTCCGCACCGGTGAGTCGGGAACAGACATCGCGCCAGCGCGGCATCAGCAGCACGATGGAAAACGCGCCATAACAGAGAAAGCGCAGCACCGCGAACTGCAGACCGCTCAGGCCGGGAGTGAGTGCCGGGCCGAGGAAGATCACGCCCCAGCACAGCCCTGCGCCGATGCCATAGCCAAGACCTTTGGCCAATGATCGATCGATAAACATGTTGTCCGCATCCTCGACTGCAAAGTGCTCAGTCTGCTCAAGGAGTGCGGCGACTTATTGTCGATAACTGTGGGATTTTTTACCGAGGCTGTTGGCTCAGGCGGCGATACACCGCCGGGGTGGTGCTGCACAGGCGTTGCATGGCCCGGGTCAGGGCGGCCTGGTCGGAGAAGCCGCAGCGCAGGGCAATATCGGCGATCGGCAAGCCACTGTCGCGCAGCCAGCGTTGTGCTTCCTGCATGCGTAGCTCGGCCAGCCAGGCTTGGGGCGTCTGGTCGAACAACTGGCGAAAGCGTTGGTGCAGCTGGCTCATACTCATGGCGGCGGCCTGGGCCATGGCTTCGTTGCTCCAGCTGGCACCGGGATAGGCGCGCATGCGCGAGAGCAGACGATCCATCCCGCCAGCGAGCGGAGCAGGCTGAGCACTCAGGGATGCAAGCAGTAGCGGCGCCAGTTGAGGGGCGCTGACGGCAAGTTGGTCATTGCCGGTCAGCTCGGCAAACTCGATCAGGCGACGAGTCGCGGGCGGGATCGGCACGTAGATGCGTCGGGACAGCTGCGCCATCTGCATGTTTTCCAGTACTGCTGCGGGGCAGTCGAGGATCAGGAAGCGGCTGTCCCGTTGGGTCATCTGCGAGTGGGTGGAACCGGGAGAAACCAGCGCAGCGAGGGAGTGGTCGACATAGCCGCCGCGGCCATCCACGTCAATTTCCATGCGGCCATGGACAGGCAGCACCAACTGCGCAAAGTCATGTTGGTGGTCGGGGTTTTCCGTCTGGTATGTGCGAATTTCCAGCGCGAAGTCCACGCTTTGTCTCCTATCAAACACAACGCTTCAGGCTGAATTGGCATGCGATTTCCGTAGGAGCTGCCAAAGGCTGCGAAAGCGGTGCATCAGACAGACCCACTCGCAGCCTTCGGCAGCTCCTACAGGATCGGGTTTGCTGTGCAATAGCCCGCTGGCAAGGACAGCCGCTAAGCCTTTTCCACAGAAATCAGTTTCAGCCCGACGATCCCGGCCAGGATCAGCATAAAGCACAATACCCGCATCAGGCTGCGGTCTTCACCAAGAAAAGCCATGCCGTAGATCGCGGTGCCCAATGCGCCGATACCGACCCAGACCGCATAGGCGGTGCCGACCGGAATACTCCTGGCCGCCAGGGACAGGAGATACATGCTCATACAGATAAACAGCCCGCAGAACAGACTGGGCCAGAGTCGCGTAAAGCCATCGGTGCGGGGCATGGCAGCGGCGTAGAAAATCTCGCAGGCGCCTGCCAACAACAGAAAAACCCAACCCATGCATCCGTCTCCCTGATCTGCTGTTTGATGAGGGGAGATTATGCCTTGTTGCCAAGCCGGACGACCTTATACGCAAGGATGTGGTGCCATGAGCCGAATGATTCGCCTATTCGGCTCACATAATGAGCCGAATCATCCGGTCATTCCGAGAGCCGATATTCAGCGAGGCAGAGGTCGAGGCTTTGCTGAAAATCCTGCATGACGGGCGCCGCACACCGAGCCGGGCGACTCATCGCGAGCATCTGCAAAACCTCAAACAGCGCCATGATCCGAACGCCCGGCGGCAGTGTCCGAAATGCGGCAGCGCATTGGTTATTCGCACTCGCAAGACGGGCGAAAAAGTTGGGCAGCAGTTCTGGGGATGTTCGGCTTATCCCAAGTGCAGGATTACCCAGGCGCTTTGGATGGTTGAATCAGAGTGAAGCTGGCTGCCTTTGAAGGATGGCTTACCCGCGAGAGCGTTATTCCAGATCAGACGTACCGGCCTCTTCGCGAGCAAGCTCGGCTCCTACAGGTATAGGCAATCAATCCAGTACGACGTGAGGCAAAAACCGGCTGCTGTCCTTGGTAATCAGACTGTCGTCCTCACGAATGCCGATCCCCGAGGCGGTATCGCCGATCACCCATGAACCGATCAACGTGTAGCTGTCGCCAAAGCGCGGCAGTGGCGCGAATTGTTGAAGGATGTAAGGCGCATCGTTGTAGGGGCCGTCTTCGAAGATCACCTGATCGCCAGGGGTGCGGATTTCGATGTTGGCGCCTTCGCGGGAGAAGTACGGTTTGCGTACCCAACCTTTTGCCACTGGGACGCGCGGGTCTTTATCAACAAAGGACGGCAGCAGGTTGGGATGGCCTTCGTTCAGCTCCCAGAGCAATGGCAGGATGCCTTTGTTGGAGATGATCGACTTCCATGCAGGCTCGATGAATTGCGTGTCGCAACCGGGGATGGCCTGGCCGTTGGGCTCGTGGAACACATGCTCCCAGGCGTGCAGCTTGAAGATACGCTCGATCCAGTGGCCCTCCAGGTCGACGAAGCGTCCTTCGGGGGTGAGGCCGATGTCCTCGATATCGATATGCCGCGTCTCGATACCGATGTGTTCGGCCATCTTGCGCATGAAGTCGGTGGTGCCGCGGTCTTCGATGGAACCGGACATCGCCGAAAAATAGAACGGCCCGCCCGGGGGAATGGCGGCAAAGGCGCGCACCAGGTCTTCGGCCAGGGAATTGAACTGCGAGGCCTGGGCAGGCAGTACGCCACGGGCGATCTGCTCCTCCAGCCAGATCAGCTGAAAGGCCGCCGCCTCGTACAGGGAGGTCGGCGTGTCCATGTTGGCTTCAAGCAGCTTGGCAGGGTTGACGCCGTCGTAGCTGAAATCGAAGCGGCCGTAGAGATGGGGGTGGCCTTCCTTCCACGAAGTGCGGACCAGATCGAAGAACGCCGGCGGGATGGCCAGGCGGGTCAGCAATTCCTCGCTGTCGACCACCCGCTCCACAACGTCCAGGCACATGGCGTGCAGCTCCTGGGTCGGCGCCTCGATATCATGGGTGATCTGCGCTTCGGTGAACTGGTAATAGGCGCGCTCATCCCAATAACGCTCGCCGCCGATGGTGTGAAAGTCGAAACCCTCACGCTCGGCGGTCTGCAGCCAGTCGGGCCGCTCTTCGATTTCAATCCGTTTCATCTCTACCCGCTCCTGTCAGCCGCCCGAGCTGAAACCGCCGCTGCTCTTGCCGCCCCAACCGCTGCGCGCAGTGGCCTGGCTGCCGAAGCCGCCGCGGGAAACCGAGGACGAGACCGAGCCGCTGCCCAGATTGCGCGCCAGGGTATCGGAGCTGTAGCTGCCGGTAGAGCTGGACCGGGCCTGGGTGGAGCGGCCGAAACTCTTGCCGTCCTCAATCTGCTTGGACAACGTCGAGCTTTGGTAGGCGCCTCGGGAATCGCGGGTCTGGTAGATCGGCTGCGAGTAATAGTTATTGCTGCCATTGTTGCTACTGAGCAAATTGCCGATCAGCAGACCGGTGAGGAAACCGTTGCCACCGCCAGACCCGCCATTATTGTTGGCCTGGGTCTGCGCTGCAGCGACCTGGTCCTTAGGCAACCGACCAGAAACCCCCAGTTCGAAACCGGCGAGCTTGGGCGTGAATTTGCCATCCGAGTTCGGCTGGCAATAATCCGGGACGAAATCCGCTTCACAGGAAGCCTGGTCGTCGTAGGTCGGGGCAATGCGCCGGTGATCCGCCAGGGCATTCATATAGGCGTCGGAACACACATCCACAGGAAACTTCTGATCCACACAGGCCTGGACCGTGGTGAAAGTGGTGCGAGTGTTGACCTCAACCGTGTCATCCGGCTTGCTGCATGCACTGATCGCCAGCGGCAGGGTGCTGGCCAGGACCAGCTTCAAGGAACTGCGTCTCATCGAATACTCCTTTCGATAACGGGCGATCAGGTCGCAGGCGTCATGCAGGCCGAATTGAGCAGGCCGACGCTGATCGACACGCTGGCGGCATAGATGGCTGCAGCGATTTCGCCCTTGGCAATCCGTGCGGACAAGCCTTTGAGCACCAGGCTGGTGACGCTGAAAGCCAGCAGTTGCACGACGCCCGCGATCAATGCCCAAACCACCGCATCCAGCACGCTGACGCTATAGGCAATGATATTACTCGCCGGCAAAGCGAAGCCGATCAACGCACCGCCCAAAGCCACCGCGGCAGCCACATTACCCTCACGGATCAGGGTGAATTCCTTGTGCGGAGTCATGCGCGTATAGACGAATTGGAACAGCGCGAACAACAGCGCCGCGACGACGATATAAACGACAAAACTGGTGACCGCCTGGGCGTTGAGCGACATACGCAACATATCAAGCATGGTTACTTCCTTATAAATGAGACAACAACGGAGCTATTTGAACGATGGGCACGACGCTATGTGGGGCCGGCTTTAGCCGGGATGACGATATGATCGACGATAGAAATCTATCAGCCCTCCCTACGCCTTCCCGGCTGAAGCCGGTCCCACATCAGAATGCTTACAGCACGGTGAAGTCCGTAGACCGCAAGGTGACGCCCACGGACGTAGTCAGAGACACATTGCCCTCTTCATCCTCCTCGACCGACAGCAGCAGAAATTCGCGTCGATCAACCAGCCCGGTGTCCCGCGCATAGAGCATGCTCAGGTGCTGGATACGGTAGGACGTCTCCGGGTTGGTGACCTGTTCGGTCATGGGCGTCAGTTCGGTCTGGCCTTCTTCGGTGCCCCACTGGCGGCCGTATTCATAGCCTTCGTGCTCGTAGACCGGCAGGCCGATCTGCGATTGCGGGCCGACCAGGCGTTTCAGCTCGGCCTCGCTATTGATGGTCACTACGCTGCTGTAGCCGAACAGAATGATGTCCTGCACGTCCTCGGTGGCCGAGCCGTTCATGATCACCTGCAGCCAGTAGTCCTCGTCTTCGAAGTAGAAGCGCACGAGGCGCATGGACTGCCCCAGATCGACATGACCGACCGCCCAGACCACTTCCTCGTTGGGCACCACCAGCTCCGAATGGCCATCGAGCAGCAGCTTGAGGGAGTCATCCAGATCAAGCATGCGCCCGCTAGCCAGCCCGAAGGGGTTTCCTGCGGGGACAGGATTCAGCGGGGCATCCCCTGACCGGTTTGGCGCTTGCAGGCCAAGAACACGTTTTATCCAGCTCATAATGCTTTTCCTTAAGTCGCTGCTTGCTCACCCAGGCTTTTGCCATGCATCAGCCAGGCAACGAAGATACCGGCTATGGCGCCGCAAAGGTGTGACTCAATCGAAACTCCCGGCACCGGCACGAAGCCCAGCAGCAAGCCGCTGTAGCCGATCAGCGCAACGGTCGCCACGGCAAGGCTCAACAGACTGCGCTGATACCAGGCCCGGGCCAGCAGATAGGTCCACAGGCCGAAAATCAACCCACTGGCGCCCACATGCATCAGCGGTCTGCCGATGGCCCAGACCATCAGACCGCCCAGCATCACAATCAGCAGCGTCACCCGGACATAACGCGATACGCCCTCGCTCAGCACTAATGCACTAAGCACGACAAAGGGCAGCAGGTTGCCCAGCAAGTGGCGCACAGAACCGTGCAGAAAAGGCGCGAACAGGATGCCTTGCAGCCCTGTCAGCGTACGCGGCAGCAAGCCATGATGGAGCAGGCTATAACCGGTCACGACGTTGATGATCTGGACCGCGATCATCAACGCGGCAAGGCCAAGGACGATTCGCAGGCCGTTTCCAACCTTCATGTTCACACCACTGAAAAGCGGGCAGGAAAAGGGCCAGGCGAGCTGTGCGCCTGCCCCTCGTGGTCGTGCTGGTTACGCGTCTTTACCGGCCTGGCTTTGCGCCTTCAGACGGGCCAGGACATCGGCGGCGCCGCCGGTTTTCGCGCCGATACCGGCCTCCTGCAAGCGACGCTCCAGGTCACCGCCATTGGCTGCATTGGCCAGTTCTTCGGCGGCCTCGAGCTTGGCGTCCTGTTCGTCCTGACGCTGCTTGATCCGCGCCAGGGAACCCACTGCGGTTTCCAGACGGCCATTGGCGCCACCGGTCGCGGCGGCGGCATTGATCTGCGCACGCTGCACACTGTCGCGCGCCTTGGCCATATCGGCCTGCTGACGCAGCCCCTTGATCTGGGTTTCGGCCTTGGCAACCTGAGCGGTCAGCTTGGCGACCTGAGCACCGAACTGATCGGCGGCGGTCTTTTCCTGATCGCGCAGGCCGGTCAACTCGGCGACCTTCTCGGCGCACTCTGTAGCCAGGCCTTCTTCGCCGTGGTTCAGTGCGGCCATGGCCTTCTGTTCCCAGTCGGCGATGTTCTTGTCGTGCTCCTCAACGCGCTGTACCGACAGCTTGTGCTTGGCCTTGATCTGAATCAGCTGGTTGCGCGCGGCAAGCATCGAAGCGTCAGCGTCACGAATTTCCTGATCCAGAATACGCAGCGCTTGCGAGTCGACAATCGCCTCGCCAACTTCCGAGGCACCACCGCGCAGGGCCGTTACCATTTTTTTCCAAAGGCTCATGAATACGTCTCCCTTACTTCGAATCAGCGGTTAAAAAGTGTTCGTAGGCTTCGGCGGCACGGATAACGTTGTCCGCCAGAGTGAGGACTTCATGGACGATGACGCTCAGGGACGAAGCCGCGCTGAGGGCGCCGAACATGTTGTAGACGGTCTCACCGTTGGGCATGGTTTCGATGCCGATGGACGACAGCGGGAAAATGTCCCGGCTGCGCAGCACAGCATCGTTGAATTCGGCGACGTCCTTGACCTGGGAGGTGTAGACCAGCACCGAGTCCACCAGAATCTGGTTGCCGGCAATGGCGATAATGATCGGCAGGCCGCCAAACTGATGCATGGTCAACTGCAGGCTGGGTTCGGCACCCTGCAGCAGGGTCAGCTCGATATCATCGCTTTTGACCGCGTCTTGCTCGACCAGGGCGGCATGCAGCGTGTCGATGGTCCAGTTGGTATTTTCCGTCATGAATTGCTCCAGTTTGACTCGGTTACCCCGGTAGGGCTGGCGTAGGGCTTTCTCGATCGTTCGCAGCACATCTGCGTTTTCCGGAAGAACATACAGCTCTCGTTTGACGAGCCCGGCAGCTGTCAGCCGTGCGCGCATTTCACGCATGTAATCGGTTGAAGTTTTCCGAGCCATTTCGGCGCCTCTGTGAATCTCACATGTGATGAGGACATACACTAGGCCTGAAATCGAAAGCACGCAAGTCATCACATGTGAGAAAAATCACATCTATGCGTGGAAAACATCGCTGATTGCTTTCAGAAAAATCTGTGGCCTACTGGAAGACGTCGTAAGCCTTTGGATCTTTCGCTGTATGAAGAAGCCCTTCACCGCCCATCTGCCCGCCTGGCTGCGCCGGGTACTGCGTCCCTTGCTCGATCCTTATCGTCGCTACCGTCATGCTCGCCTGATCCACGCCGCACGGATCGTCGTGGGCCTGTTGGTGACTATCATGCTGACCACCGGCATCAACCTGCCCCACGGGGAATGGGCTTCGGTGACCATGCTGATCGTGATCGGCGGCCTCCAGCACCATGGCAACATCGGCAAAAAGTCGGTGGAACGCGCCTATGGCACCTTGATTGGTGCCGGTCTCGGCCTGGCGGTGGTGGCGCAACAAAACTATTTCGGCCAGCCGCTGCTGACCTACCTGATCATGTCCGTGGCGTGCGGCTTCTTCGCCTATCACGCCATCGGCAAGGGCGGTTACACCGCGCTGCTATCGGCGATCACCCTGTTCATCGTCGCCGGGCACGGTGATAACCCCATCAGCGATGGTCTGTGGCGCACCGTTGATATCCTTATCGGTATCGCCCTGGCCCTGGCGTTCTCTTTCGCCCTGCCGCTCTACGCGGTTTACTCCTGGCGTTACAACCTGGCCAAGGGTCTGCGCGACTGTGCCAAAGTCTACGGGCGCATCAGCCACGGCCAGGCCATCACCGCCGACGAGCATCTGAAGTTGATGGCAGGACTTAACGCCATCATGTTGCAGCTGCGCTCGCTGATGCCTTCGGTGTCCAAGGAAGTGCGCATTTCCATTGTCGAGCTGGAAGCCATCCAGGGCCATTTCCGCATGTGCCTGAGTACGCTGGAAATCCTCGCCAATATCCGCCCCGAAGATATCGATAACGCGCCAGCCGAACTCAAGGCCTGCCTCGAAGCCGAGCATCGCCTGATCCGCCGCCAACTGGTCGGCATGGCCCGGGCCCTGCAAACCGGTGCGACCGAACGCCTCAAGCGCACTGCCGAGCCGACTCCGGCACCCATGGAAGTACCGCCGGAACTGGTCGGCTATCACTTGCTGACCCAACAAATGGCGCGCAATCTCGACGGCATGCAACAACGTCTGGCCAAGACGGCGCGACGCTGGAAGATTTGATAGACAAAAGCGACATCGCTAACCTCAATAGCGACATCAGCCGATGAAATCTTTTCCGGCCGCAGGCCTGCGGATGACAGATGACATCTGTATACGCTAGCGTTTACTGGCGAAAAGCCAGCCCAACTAATAAATAGGCTGCTAACTATTAAAGCGGGCCAGACCCGCAACTGAGGGGGCAACCAATAGCCCCTCCTGCGCATTCTTTTTCTTTTGTCTGCTGCCGCCACTTAACACTTTAAGCAGAACACCATGATCGAACCCGAACGGATTGTGACGTTATCGAAGGAAGTCGAAGCCCTGGCTACCCGCGGCGTCAGCGATATTCAAATGATCACCCGCCAGACTCGCCTGTTGGCGGTCAATGCGTTGATCGAAGCGGCCCATGCGGGAAGCGCCGGACGGGGCTTTTCGGTGGTGGCGGAAGAGGTCAAGAACATCTCCGAGCGTATCTCGAAAATTGCCAGCGGCCTGACCCAGGACCTGCAAGCGGCAGTCAACGAACTGACCGACCTGGGGCAAAGCATGTGCTTCGACATGCGCGGCCAGCGCCTGGCGGATCTGTCGCTGAACCTGATCGAAATCATCGATCGCAACCTGTATGAGCGCACCTGCGACGTGCGCTGGTGGGCGACCGATGCTTCGCTGCTGGATGTACTGTCGCGCCCGAGCGCCGAGACTTGCGCCCACGCCAGCGAACGCCTGGGGATCATTCTCGACAGTTACACCGTGTACCTGGATATCTGGGTGGCCGACAGCCACGGCAAAGTCATCGCGTCCGGTCGCCCGAAAGCCCACAGCAAAGTGATTGGTGCCGACGTCTCCCAGTCCCCCTGGTTCACCCAGGCGATGCGCCACAGTTCAGGCGACCAGTATTACGCCGGGCAAGTGGCCGTCGAGCCGCTGCTCAACAACGCCCAGACCTGTGCCTTCAGCGCAGGCGTGCGCAGCAGTGAAAACCGGTTGAGCCCGGTCATCGGCGTGATCGGTATTTTCTTCGACTGGCAGAACCAGGCCGCCTCAGTCATCAACGGCGTGCGCCTGACCGACGAAGAGCGCTCGCGCAGCCGGGTAATGATGGTCGATGCCAACCACAAGATCATCGCCAGTTCCGATGCCGACAGCCACCTGGGCGAAAGCATCCAGTTGCAACTCAAGAACGGTCAACAGAGCGGCTACAGCACCCTGCAGGACAACGTTATCCAGGGCTACTCTCTGACGCCGGGTTTCGAAACTTATAAAGGGATGGGCTGGCTCGGGGTGATCGAGCAGCGGCTGCCGGATCTCGAAACAGCTGGATAAATGAAGAAGTCGGAAGCAACGATCGGTGGGAGCGAATTCATTCGCGAATGAATTCGCTCCCACAGTAGTGCGTGCATATCGCCGGATCTGTGGGCGGATTCATCCGCGAAGGGGCTGCTCTGGCTTTACAGCAAACATAGAATCTCCCACAACTCAGCCCCACAGAATTCATACCCCAGAGGTCGTCCTCACTATTCACTCGCAGCACACTCAACCACCTGCACCGTCACATCCTTCACCGCACGAAACGCAGCCAGTTCAGCCTCGTCCGCCGTTGAGGTAATCAGCAGCCACTCCCGCTCAATGGGCGTCCAGTGCTGTTGCCGGGCGCGGCCGAGCTTTTGCGAATCGGCCAGAACGATGACCTGGGCCGCGCGCTTGATGATGCACTCCTTGAGATAAGCCTGTTGCGCGCTGGCTTCGCACAAACCGAAATCGGCGACCACGCCATCGGCGCCGAGGAAGGCCTTGTCGACACTCAGCCGGCTCAGGGACAGCTCGGCCAACGGGCCCAGGGTGCTCATGCTCGATCCGCGCAGGTCGCCACCAATCAGGGTCAATTGCACGCCCGGCGCATTGGCCAGAGTCATCACCGCCAGCAGATTATTGGTTACCACGTGGATGTTCTGCCGCGAATACAGGTGCACCGCCAAGGCCGCACAGGTAGTACCACCATCGAGCAGCACTGTATCGCCGTCCTGTACATGGGCGGCGGCGGCACGGGCGATGGCTTCCTTCTGGTCGCGCTGGCTGGCCTTGCGCTCTTCCAGCGAGGCTTCCGGCTCATGCACGCCGACCAGCGCCGTGGCGCCACCATGGGTGCGCACCAGATGACGCTGCTTGGCCAGCATGGTCAGGTCGCGACGCACTGTGGCTTCAGACACACCCAGCGCGGCACTCAATTGCTCGACATTGGTATCGCGGGCGCGAACAAGCTCGAGAATGGCGCGGTGGCGGTCGCTCGCTTTCATGAAAAATCTCGCAATAGGACGGCCGCCGATAGTACGCGACTCAACCCCGGCGTGTCGCCAGCTCGGCCCCCTGACGCAGGGCTTCAAGCAGGCTGCGCTCATCGGCGATACCTTTGCCGGCGATGTCGAATGCAGTGCCATGGTCCACCGAGGTACGAATCACCTCCAGGCCCACCGTCACATTGACCCCGGCCTCCAGGCCCAGGACTTTGACCGGACCGTGACCCTGGTCGTGATACATCGCCACCACCAGATCGAAGTCGCCGCGCCCTGCGCGGAAGAACAGCGTGTCGGCAGGCAGCGGGCCGGTCACATCCAACCCTTGTTCCTGCAACAGCTTGACCGCCGGAATAATCTTTTCTTCTTCCTCGCCATAGCCGAACAGGCCGTTCTCCCCGGCATGGGGATTGATGCCGCAGACGCCAATGCGCGGACGGGCGATACCGGCCTTGATCAAGGTCGCGTTGCCGCGCTCGATAGTGCGTTGTACCAGGCCCGGCTCGATCTTGCGGATGGCGTCGATGATGCCGATATGGGTGGTGACGTGGATCACCCGCAGCTGCGGCGCCACCAGCATCATCGATACTTCGTCGACATTGGTCAGGTGCGCGAGCATCTCGGTATGGCCGGGGTACTTGTGGCCACCGGCATGCAGCGCTTCCTTGTTCAGCGGCGCGGTGCAGATGGCATCGATCTGTCCTGCCTCGGCCAGGACCACGGCGCGGGCGATGTACTGATAGGCGGCATCCCCGGCAATGGGCGACAACTGGCCGAACGGCAGGTCGTCGGGGATCAGGTCCAGATCCACGCAATCGATGGTGCCGGGCTCGTACAATGCTTCGCTGGCGTCCTTGATTCGACGTACCTTGGCACTGCCATTGACGATGCGGTTGGCCTGCTCCAGGCGCCGCGCATCGCCAATGACCAGAGGGCGGCATTGTTGGTAGACGATGTCGTGGGTCAGGCTCTTGACGATGATTTCCGGTCCGACGCCGCTGGCGTCGCCCATGGTGATGCCGATGACGGGGAGATAGTCGCTCATGTGCTTACCTGAATCCTTTAGAAATACGGTTTAAATATTCGCCACGGCCAGCGGTTCGCTCAGGCCGTGTAAATGCAGCCACGCGGCATACAGCGCGTGGTCGGTACCAAATGCTCCGGCCTTGGTGACAATGCCGGGGCAATGCCCGCTCGTTACCGGACGCCCAAAGGCCACACCGGCCTCTACTTCCGCGAGCAGCTGCAGACTGCCGATGCCCACCGCACCGAGCATCGCCCGCGCAGTTTCGCCGCCCGTGGCGACCAGGCCGCCGAGTTTGCCGAAGTGCGGCGCAACCATGGCGGCCAGTTGTTCTGAAAGGTGCACGCCCTCGGCCGGATCAAAAGCCTGGTCGCGACCGATGCGCAGCAACAGATCGCGGCGCTGTTCCAGTACCTGGCCGATGTCGCTCTGCCAGTTAGCCCACTGAGCATGCTGCACCCCCTGGCGCAGGACCTCGGGCGGCACGATCAACTCGTCGATATCAGCACGCGCCTTGAGCAGTTCGCATTGCCGCTGGCAGACCTCGGACAGGCTGCCGACCAGGGCCAGGATCGGCGCGTGCGCGGCAGGAGGCGGCCCCTCATTCACCGCATCAGGAAGCCCGGCAAGTTGCGCGATCTCCCGCGCCAGGCCTCCGGAGCCGACCCAGTACAGCGGTTGATCCAGATCCAGAGTGACCCGGGCCAGAATGCGCAAGTCCTGCGCGGTTTGCGCATCGACGATCAACGCCTGCACACCAGTGTGAGCTGCCGCCAGGATTTGCTCGGCCAAGGCCTGAACATCGCCGCGCAGAATCTCGAGTGTCAGCGGGGCCGTACGCAAGCCCGCCGTAGCCAACAGACCATCGATGTCCGCGCAACGACCAGCGTGCTCCAACTGCCAGGTATCGGTGCTTTCCAGAGGTTGGCCATTGACCCACACGCGACCGTCAAGGGTCGTACGCCCGGTGGCCGGAAATGCCGGGGCGACGATGGCCAACCCGGCCAGCGTCTGTAGCGCGGCGACCTCGGCGGCCCAATTGCCGCGCAGGGTCGAGTCGATTTTCTTGTACAGGCGCTGGCCAGGCTTGAGCAGCGTCTTGAAAGTGGACAGGGCCCGCTGCGCCGCAGCTTCGGGCGCCAGGCGCCGACTGTCGGTATCGGCGGCAATCACCTGGGCCGCACCGGTATCCCGGGATGGATCAAGAGTGACCACCGTGGGCAGACCGGCACTGGCAAAGCCAATCGCACAATCGGCAGCACCGGACAGGTCATCGGCAATGATCAGCAGGTTCATCGACGTACCTCTTGCTCGCCACCGACGTAATGAGGTGACCGTGCAGCCTGACGTTCCTTGTAGCGTTTGGCGACAGTAGCCGTAAGAATCGGCGACAGAATGGCCGTTACGACAACGCAGGCCGCCACCAGCAGGGTCGCGCTATTGGCAGCCTCGGTATACACAGGGTTCGCCGCCGCAATCAGCGCCGGTACGGCCGCAGCATTGCCTGCTGTGTTGGCCGCGGCGACTCCCGCCACCCCCGTACCGCCCGACAGACGATCAGCGAAATACAACGGAATGCCCGTCACCACGACCACCGCAACACCCAGGGCGATACCCAGCAGACCGGCCTGCCAGACCTTGTGAAGATCGAGGCTGGCACCCAGGGCCAGGGCGAAGAACGGGATCATCACCGGTACGGCCTTGGCCAGGAAGTCACGCATCTCGCGGTCCAGATTGCCCAGCAGCATGCCCAGCAACAACGGCAGGATCGCCCCCACCAGGGTCGGCCAGGGAAACGCCGCCAGCCCGGCCACGCCCAGGGTAACCATGGTCAGGAACGGCCCGGATTCCAGGGACATCACCGAATAGGCGCCGACGTCTTCCGAGCGGCCGTATTGCCCCATCAGGGCCATATACAGGCCACCGTTGGTGTCGTTCATCGCGGCCACCACGGCCAGGGTCGAGATCCCGGCGAAGATGCCCGAGGTAATAGGTTGCTCCCCAAGGAAATGCCCCATGACCACGCCCACCAGAATCGCCGTACCGACCTTGGCGCCAAACAGCACGCCGCCTTTCTTCAGCAGATAAGGCGTGGCCTTGACGTCAATGCTGGCGCCCATGCACACGTAGAACACCGCGAGAATCGGCAGTGAACCGGTAAACAGGGCGTTGGTGAAGGAACCAAAGAACTTGGGCATATCGGGCAGGAAGGTCGCGACGAGCGAACCGATCAGCAGCGGAACGATCATCATGCCGCCGGGTACACGTTCTATCGAGCGCTTGATAGGAATCTGGGCCACGGGTTGTCTCCTTATTCTTATGATTTGATCAAAACGATCATACAAATGATCATTTCGCTCAAAAAGATTAGAACATTTGCGAAAAATGAGCAAACCAATCATTTTTATGATCATTCAGTCATTTCGTGCGCAAGTCTTGAGGAGATATGAGCGGGATAATTGTGAGACCGGCTTTAGCCGGGAAGACAATCGGCCAAGCGATGGAGATGTAGCGGTCTTGACCACGCTTTCCCGGCTAAAGCCGGTCCTACAGATTTCGTCAGCCAGCCCCAAAGGGGCGAAAGCCGATCAATAAGTCGGCGGCGTAATCACCCAGATCACCACCGCGTCGATCTCGCCCGGGTTGCCATAGCGATGCGGTTCCTCGCTGGCGAAACGAAAGCTGTCGCCGGCCTCCAGACGAAAGTGCCGCTCGCCCACCCATAGCTCGAAACTGCCGGTAAGCACATAGCCCACCTCTTCGCCTTCATGGGTGTAGCTGGTGCGGTTGTAGGCGCCGGGCGGAAAGCGCGAGTGGACCATTTCAATCTGGCCGCTGGGGTTTGGGGTCAGCAGCTGGTCGTGGATGCCGTCGTCATAGTGGATGTTCTGCCGACTGTCCTTGCGCACCACATAGCCGGCATCGGCGCTGGATACTTCCATGCGCGTCGAGAAAAACCACTGAATATTCACGCCAAGACAGCGACCGATCTTCAGCAGGGTGTCCACCGAGGGCCGCGACAAGTCGCGTTCGAGCTGGCTGATATACCCCACCGACAACTGGCTTTGCCGGGCCAGCTCGGCCAGGGTCAGGCCCTGGCGCTTGCGCAGGCCGCGAATACGCTCGCCGAGAAAGCTCTCGCTGACGGCCACATCGCTCTGTGCGGGTTGCGCGTCCATGGCGCTGTTGCGGGGCTGGCCTGATGTCATGTTTCCCTCAATGTCCTAATGTCGATGAAGCAAGCCGCATTGTAGAGGGCATGCCGTGACAATAGTCCAATCTCTCGACAGGATTTTACGCCCAGTGAAATTAATCGACTTTTTTTCACAAAAGAGTCTTTTCCGTCTGTTTTTTTCACTACGCCTGGATTAGTCTCTGGATCACGCCCACACCGAATGGGCGTCATAAGAAAATCAAGCTGCACCGGTCTGCGCGGAGTCCTTGCGCATGTCCGTCCGGTCTTTCCGCCAATTCGCTTCGTGCCTGTTTAAATCCGTTTACCCCTGCGCAGCCCGGGAGCTTCAGCGTGCCTGATCGCCGCCCTCCCGGCTTGCCGAGCAAGGCCTTTGGCCGTTAGGAAAATGTCGATGAACAGTAAAAAACTAAAAATTGCCTGTGCGTTGTTGATGCTCTCGCCTTTGCCCGCCCTGGCGGCGGAAAGCATGGTCATTGTCGGTTTCGGCGGTGCCGCGCAGAAAGTCCAGAACACAGCGATCTTCGAGCCCTTCGCGAAAAAGGCCGGGGTCGATGTCGTGCAGACCGAATACAACGGGGAAATGGCCAAGATCAAAGTCATGGCCGAGACCGGCCACGCCGACTGGGACGTGGTCCAGGTCGAAGCACCGGATCTGGAGCGCGGCTGCGCTGAAGGCCTGTTTCAGAAACTGGACTGGAACAAGCTCGGCGGCAGCGACCAGTTGATCACCGGTGCCAGGCAGGATTGCGGTTCGGCTGCGCTGGTCTGGGGCATGCCACTGGTGTACGCCACCGATAAGGTCAAGACCGCGCCGACGTCCTGGGCGGATTTCTGGGACACCACCAAATTCCCCGGCAAGCGCGGCCTGCGTAAAGGCGCCATGTACACCCTCGAATACGCCCTGCTGGCCGATGGCGTCCCGGCTGCCGATATCTACAACGTGTTGGGCACTCCGGCGGGCGTCGATCGTGCTTTCGCCAAGCTGGACAAGCTCAAGCCGTCGATCCAGTGGTGGGAAGCCGGTTCCCAGCCGATGCAATGGCTGGCCTCGGGCGATGTGGTCATGAGTACCGCCTTCAGCGGCCGCGGCGCAGTAGCTGCCAGTGAAGGCCTGAAAGTTGCACCGCTATGGAAAGGCTCGCTGTACAGCATGGACTACTGGGCCATCACCAAACACTCGGCGCATGGTGACGCCGCCAATAAGTTCATCGCCTACGCCAACCAGGCCGAGCCGCAACAGACATTTGCCCATATGATCGCTTATGGCGTGACCAACAAATCCCTGGCCGACAAACTCGACACCGACAAGGCCCCGTGGATTGCCACTTCACCGCAAAACATGGCCGTGGCCGTGCCGTTGAATATCGAGTTCTGGGTCGACCACGGCGAAGAGCTGGAAGAGCGCCTCAACGCCTGGCTCGCCCACTGACAGATCCACTGACCGGAGCCCCTATGGAACACCTTTACAGCCAGGAAGAATGGCAACTCAGGCAAGAACTGGCCGCCTGCTATCGTCTGATCGCGCACTACCGCATGACCGATCTGATCTCGACGCATATCTCGGTACGCCTGCCCGGGCCTGAGCACCACTTCCTGATCAATCCCTACGGGCTGTTCTTCGAGGAAATCACCGCCTCGAACCTGGTCAAGATCGATCTGGACGGCAACAAGGTTCAGGACAGCGCCTACCCGGTCAACCCGGCCGGGTTCGTCATCCATAGCGCGATCCATCGTGCCCGCGAGGATGCCCAGTGCGTGCTGCATACCCACACCAGGGCCGGTTGTGCGGTAGCGGCCCAGGAAGGCGGTTTGCTACCGGTCAACCAGATCTCCCTGGAGTTCTATGGCCGGGTGGCGTACCACGACTACGAAGGCATCGCCCTGAACTTCAGCGAGCAGCAACGGCTGGTGGCGGATCTCAATGACAAGTCGGTGATGATCCTGCGCAACCACGGCCTGCTGACCGTGGGCGACAGCGTCAAGCAGGCGTTCCTGCGCATGTATTACCTGGAGAAAGCCTGCGAGATCCAGCTGGCCGCCCAGGCTGGCGGCCCCCTGCGCCTGCCTTCGGACGAGGTCTGTCGCCGTACCGAGCTGCAATTCAACGAGCCGGGCAAGGACGTGCCCGAAGGCGAACTGAGTGACCCGGATGCCGTGAAGTTTGCCTGGGCAGCGTTGTTGCGGCTGCTGGACCGGATAGCGCCCGAATACAAGTTGTAATAAGGATCGTTGGAGCGAGGCTTGCCCGCGAAGGCCGCGACGCGGTTTGCCTGAAACACTGAGGTGACCTGTTCGCGGGCAAGCCTCGCTCCAACGGAATTCCATTCAAGCAGGTAATATGTCTCCGCCCACAGGAGACCTGCCTTGTCCGCCACTCGCCCACCCGTTCTCGATGAAATCGACCGCCAACTGATCGCCGCCCTGCAGCTCAATGCCAGGGAAAGCGTAGCCATGCTCGCCCGGCAACTGGGCATCGCCCGCACTACCGTGACCTCACGCCTGGCCCGCCTGGAAAGCAGCAAGGTCATCACCGGTTACGGCGTGCGTCTGAGCCAGCGGGTCGTCGATGGGGGCTTGCAGGCTTACGTCGGCATCACCGTGCAACCGCGCTCCGGCAAGGAAGTCCTGCGCCGTCTCAGCACCCTGGCCCAGGTGCAGCAACTGTGCGCGGTGAGTGGCGAGTTCGATTACGTCGCCTGGCTGCGCACTGAGTCACCCGAACAGCTCGACGAGTTGCTGGACTTGATCGGCAGTGTCGATGGTGTCGAGAAGACCACCACCTCGATCATTCTCAGCAGCAAAATTGATCGCGGGCAGATCTGATTCGCCACAAGACACTATGGACGGGGCTTTGTGGGAACGGCTTTAGCCGGGAAGAGGCCGGTGAAGGCTACACATCTCCCAACACCGGAATAATCGCCTTCCAGGCTGAAGCCGGTCCCACAATTCAATATTTAATTGCAAAATGACCACTTGCCTCGTCATAACGATCAAAAACCCTGCATAACGACGACACTTTGCGTCTTATTAACGTGCCAACCCTTGACTAGACTGTGGCCTTTCGCGTCCCAGCCGAACAAGGTCAGTCATGAAGAACAATCGCCACCCCGCCGACGGCAAGAAACCCATCACCATTTTTGGCCCGGATTTTCCGTTCGCCTTCGATGACTGGATCGAACACCCGGCGGGTCTGGGCTGCATTCCCGCCGAGCATCATGGCGCGGAGGTGGCGATTGTCGGCGCCGGGATCGCCGGGCTGGTGGCGGCCTACGAGCTGATGAAGCTGGGCCTCAAGCCAGTGGTCTATGAAGCCTCGAAACTGGGCGGGCGTTTGCGCTCTCAGGAATTCGAAGGAGCCGAAGGTGTGATTGCCGAGCTGGGCGGTATGCGCTTCCCGGTGTCGTCCACCGCCTTCTATCACTACGTCGACAAGCTGGGCCTGGAATCCAGGCCCTTCCCCAACCCGCTGACGCCGGCCTCGGGCAGCACGGTCATCGATCTGGAAGGCTCGACCTACTATGCCCAGTCCATCGCCGACCTGCCCGCGCTGTTTCAGGAAGTGGCCGACGCCTGGGCCGACGCCCTGGAAGCCGGTTCACAATTCGCTGATATTCAGCAGGCGATCCGCGACCGCGATGTGCCCCGGCTGAAGCAGCTGTGGAACACCCTCGTGCCACTGTGGGACGACCGCACTTTCTACGATTTCGTCGCTACTTCGAAAGCCTTTGCCAAGCTGTCTTTCGCCCATCGCGAAGTGTTCGGCCAGGTCGGTTTCGGTACCGGTGGCTGGGACTCGGACTTCCCCAACTCGATGCTTGAAATCTTTCGCGTAGTCATGACCAACTGCGACGATCATCAGCACTTGATCGTTGGCGGCGTCGAGCAAGTGCCCCAAGGCATCTGGCGCCACGTGCCCGAGCGTTGCGCCCACTGGCCGGAAGGCACCAGCCTGTCGTCGCTGCATCGCGGTGCGCCACGCGCCGGGGCCAAGCGCATTGCCCGCGCCGCCGACGGACGCTTTGCCGTAACCGATGACTGGGGCAACGTCGGCCACTACGCCGCCGTGCTGACCACTTGCCAGAGTTGGCTGCTGACCACGCAGATCGACTGCGAAGAGTCACTGTTCTCGCAGAAGATGTGGATGGCCCTGGACCGCACCCGCTACATGCAGTCATCGAAAACCTTCGTCATGGTCGACCGACCGTTCTGGAAGGACAAAGACCCGCAAACCGGTCGCGACCTGATGAGCATGACCCTCACCGACCGCCTGACCCGCGGCACCTACCTGTTCGATAACGGCGACGATAAGCCGGGGGTGATCTGCCTGTCTTACTCATGGATGAGCGACGCCCTGAAAATGCTGCCGCAGCCCACCGACAAGCGGGTCAAGCTGGCCCTGGATGCGCTGAAAAAGATCTACCCGAAAGTCGACATCGCCGCGCATATCATCGGCGACCCCATCACCGTGTCGTGGGAGGCCGACCCGTACTTCCTCGGCGCTTTCAAAGGCGCGCTGCCGGGCCACTACCGTTATAACCAGCGTATGTACGCGCACTTCATGCAGCAGGACATGCCCGCCGAGCAACGCGGCATCTTTATCGCGGGTGACGATGTATCGTGGACTCCGGCCTGGGTCGAAGGCGCGGTGCAGACTTCGCTCAATGCGGTGTGGGGCATCATGACCCACTTCGGTGGCAAGACCCACGCCGAAAACCCGGGCCCCGGCGACGTCTTCGCCGAGATCGGCCCGATTGCCTTGCCTGACTGACTGGAGCCGCGCCCATGCGTATCGCCCTGTATCAATGCCCGCCGCTGCCGCTGGATATCGACGGCAATCTGCAACGCCTGGCGCAGCAGGCGCGTATTGCCGCGCAACAGGGCGCGGACCTGCTGGTCTGCCCGGAGATGTACCTGAGCGGCTACAACATCGGTGCCGCTGCGGTGCAGGAACTGGCGCAACTGAGTTACGGCCCGGCGGCCAGCCGCATTGCCGCCATGGCCCAGGCCAATGGCATTGCGATTCTGTACGGCTACCCCGAGCGTGACGACGGCCGGGTCTATAACGCCGTGCAACTGATCGATGCCACGGGTAACACCCTTGGCAACTATCGCAAGACCCATCTCTATGGCGATCTGGACCGAGCAATGTTCAGCCCCGGCGCTACCTCGCTGCCCGTGTTCGAGCTGAACGGCTGGCGCTTGGGACTGCTGATTTGTTATGACGTCGAGTTCCCGGAAAACACCCGGGACCTCGCATTGGCCGGTGCCGACGTGATCCTGGTGCCGACCGCCAACATGGAGCCCTATGATTTTGTCGCTGATGTCACGGTTCGGGCCCGGGCTTATGAAAACCAGTGCTATGTGGCCTACGCCAACTATTGCGGCAGCGAAGGGCAGATCCGCTACTGCGGCCTGAGCAGCCTGTGCGCCCCGGACGGCAGCCGTATCGCCCTGGCCGGTCGTGACGAGACGTTGATTCTCGGCACTCTGGATCGGCAATTGCTCGACAATTCGCGCACGCTTAATCCTTACTTCAAGGATCGCCGGGCCGAGTTGTATACGCGTCTGAGCGACGACTCAAACACGACAACGCGCTAGCATGAGGGCTCCCTTGTCGAGCCGTTGCCAGCCATGCCCGTTCAGCAAACCCGCGAAGACCTGATCCTGCCCAACGGCCTGGGCGTGGTGTTGTGCCACGCACCACGCCTGAAACGCAGCGCAGCCTCTTTGCGAGTCGCGGTGGGCAGCCATGACGCCCCTCTGGCATGGCCGGGACTGGCACACTTTCTTGAGCACCTGTTTTTCCTTGGCACCAAACGCTTTCCAGCGGCCGACAACCTGATGACCTTCGTCCAGCGCCATGGCGGGCAGGTCAACGCCAGCACGCGCGAGCGCTGCACCGACTTTTTCTTCGAACTGCCCCCGGACACATTCAGCCAAGGTCTGGAGCGCCTGTGCGACATGCTCGCTCATCCGCGCATGGCCCTGGCCGAGCAACTGCGCGAACGGGAAGTGCTGCACGCCGAATTCATCGCCTGGTCCCGGGATGCCAACGCCCGCGCGCAGCAAGCGCTGCTGGCCAATCTATCGCCCCGACATCCATTGCGCGGCTTTCACTCTGGTAACCGCTACAGCCTGCCGGTGCCGGACGCCTCTTTTCAGCAAGGGCTGATGGGTTTCTATCGACGCTTTTATCAGGCCGGGCAGATGCGTCTGTGCCTGAGCGGGCCGCAGCCGGTGGAGGAGTTGCGGGCCCTGGCGTTGAGTGCGGGCGGGTTATTTGCGCCGGGGATTCGCGTGGCACAGACTGAACCGCCACCGTTATTCGACAAGCCTTCGACAGTGCCGCTGTTGTTTGCCTGTGAAGATTTGCCGGATGGGGCGGATGAGGCGCTCGGTTTTTTCTGTAGCTGGTTGGCTGGGGCCGAGGTGCTGTATCAATTCGCCGGGCAGGCTTTGCTCAGGATCGACGGTGCTGCTGGCGCCGTCTTCGCGAATAAATTCGCTCCCGCAGGTTGTCCGTGCCCCCCTGTGGGAGCGGATTCATCCGCGAGAGGGCCCCTGATATTTTTCGATTGGCTGGACTTCTTCAAAACCCACTGGCCCGCCCTGCGCCACGAATACAACCTGCGCCAACAACTGCGCCTGCACACCTGCAGCGCCCTGGACCTGGCCCATCACCACGCGCGCAAACTGCCCGGCGAGTTGTCTGATCAGGGCGCCCTCGCGCTTGCAGCACTGTTCGATCAACTACAAGGCCCACCCCCGGACACAGCCATCGAATGGCAATTACCCGCGCCTAACCCTTTTCTCGCATCGGCGACTGACAGCGGTAACGAAGCCGCGCTATTCCTGCGCTGGCAGCTGCCCGCCGCACACCCGACGCTCTGGCGCAGACTCAATAGCGGCCTTGGCGCCCTGATCGAACAAGCCAATGAAGCCGGGGTCAATCTGAGCTTCAGCGCCTATGACGTTTACTGGCAACTTGCCCTGACCGGCCTTGCCGCGCCCATGGCAGCGATTGCCGATAGCGCCCTGCGCTGCCTCATCACAGCGAATTCAGCCGAACCTGCCGACAAAGCCCCACTGATCCCCATTCGTCAGTTGCTCAACCATCTGCCGGACTACAACCTGCCCGAGCACCGCGCCGAAACCGAGGACCTTTCACTTCTCTGGCAAAGCAGCCGCTGGATCGCCTTTGCCCACGGCGCGTCATTGGCGCAATTGCTGCCCTCTACGCCACTCCCCGGCACTGAGTCCCTGTCCGTGCGAGCGCCACTGACTGTTCAGCCCGGCCGACGCTGGTGCGTTCAGCCTTGCGATTCGACCGAACACGCCCTGCTGCTGTTCTGCCCGACGCCCGACAATGATCTTGCCAACGAAGCCGCGTGGCGCCTGCTCGCTCATCTGGCTCAGGCGCCTTTCTATCAACGCCTGCGGGTCGAGCTGCAACTGGGCTACGCAGTATTCAGCGGTATTCGCCAGCTCAACGGGCAAGTCGGCTGGCTGTTCGGCGTGCAGTCGCCGGGAACACCGGTCGGTCAACTGGCCGAGCATATGGAAGAGTTTATCGACGACCTGCCCCGACTCATTGCCAGCGTCGATCTTCCCGCCCAGGCCAAGGCCCTGACCGCGCAGTTCGCGCCCGATGCCCTTGACTACGCCCAGGCCGCGCAGCTGCTGTGGCAAGCACATCTGGCCGGACATGGAGACGACTACTTCGACGCATTGCCCATGGCCATTGCCCGACTGGACGCCGCAGCCCTGCAACAAGCCGTAATACGTCTTAAACAAACCTTCATATACATCGCGACACAGGGCCCTGAACGTTTACCGCCGCAGCTGGACTAACCTTGTAACGCCCATCGCGGCACTTACCCGGAGGAAACGCTTATGTGGACCAAACCGACCTACACAGACCTGCGCATCGGCTTCGAAGTCACCATGTACTTTGCCAACCGTTGATCGCAACGCGGCACGAAGCCCCGGTTCGCCGGGGCTTTTTCGTAGTGCCTCCGGCACAACAAACGCTATGGCATCGGCATAACAATACTGTGGGACCGGCTTCAGCCGGGAAGGCGTATTCCCGGCTGAAGCCGGTCCCACAACCAATCGCGAAAGGGATGTTCGACTCCATGCTTATCCAGATTCTCGGCTCAGCCGCCGGTGGCGGTTTCCCGCAATGGAACTGCAACTGCGTCAACTGCGCAGGCCTGCGGGACGGCAGTCTCAACGCGAAAGCGCGCACACAGTCCTCCATCGCCCTGTCCGATGACGGCGTGAACTGGGTGCTGTGCAATGCCTCCCCGGATATCCGCGCACAATTGCAAAGCTTTGCACCGATGCAACCGGGGCGAGCGCTGCGTGATACAGCAATTGCCGCGATCATCCTGATGGACAGCCAGATCGACCACACCACCGGCCTGCTCAGCCTGCGCGAAGGTTGCCCGCACCAGGTCTGGTGTACCGATATGGTCCATGAAGATTTGAGCACCGGCTTCCCGCTGTTCGAAATGCTCAAGCACTGGAATGGCGGCCTGGCGTGGAACCGCATCGAACTGCACGGCAGCTTCACCGTTCCCGCCTGCCCGAACCTGCGCTTCACCCCGCTGCCCTTGCGCAGCGCCGCACCGCCCTATTCGCCCCATCGTTTCGACCCGCATCCGGGCGACAACATCGGCCTGATCGTCGAAGACCTGAAAACTGGCGGCCGGCTGTTCTACGCCCCCGGTCTGGGCCAGGTCGACGACGCCCTGATGAGCCAGATGCAACTGGCCGATTGCCTGCTGGTGGACGGCACCCTGTGGGACGACGACGAAATGCAACAGCGCGGCGTCGGCACCCGCACCGGTCGGGAAATGGGCCACCTGGCACAGAACGGTATGGGCGGCATGCTCGACGTGCTGGAGCGCCTGCCCAGGCAGCGCAAGGTACTTATCCACATCAACAACACCAATCCGATCCTCGACGAAGACTCGCCGCAACGGGCAGAACTGACCCGACGCGAAGTCGAAGTAGCGTTTGATGGGATGAGTATCGAGTTGTAGATGGTGACTCACACCTAACCTTTGTGGGAGCGAATTTATTCGCGAACAGGCCAGTACATCCGGCGCATGTGTACCGTCTGAAATACCGCTTTCGCGAATGAATTCGCTCCCACATTGATTGCCACACATGATCCTCAGGGGACAATTGAATGAGCGAACACCCAGCCCTATCCCCCGCCGAATTCGAACGGGCCTTGCGCGCCAAAGGCGCCTATTACCATATCCACCACCCCTTCCATGTCGCCATGTACGAAGGCCGGGCCAGCCGCGAGCAGATTCAGGGCTGGGTCGCCAACCGCTTCTACTACCAGGTCAATATCCCGCTGAAAGACGCCGCGATCATGGCCAACTGCCCGGACCGCAATGTCCGCCGCGAATGGATTCAGCGCATGATCGACCACGACGGCGCCCCCGGCGAAGACGGCGGTATCGAAGCCTGGCTGCGCCTGGGCCAGGCCGTGGGTCTGGACCCGGATCAGTTGCGCTCCCAGGAACTGGTGCTGCCCGGCGTGCGCTTTGCCGTCGATGCCTACGTCAACTTTGCCCGTCGCGCCAGTTGGCAGGAAGCAGCCAGCAGCTCGCTGACCGAACTTTTCGCACCGCTCATTCATCAGTCGCGTCTGGACAGCTGGCCGCAGCACTACCCGTGGATCGACCCCAGCGGCTACGAATATTTCCGCAGCCGCCTGAGCCAGGCGCGGCGCGATGTCGAGCACGGGCTGGCGATCACCCTGGAGCACTACACCACCTTTGAGGGCCAGCAGCGCATGCTGGAAATCCTCCAGTTCAAACTCGACATTTTATGGAGCATGCTGGACGCCATGAGCATGGCCTACGAGCTGCACCGGCCGCCCTATCACAGCGTCACCGACCAACGGGTCTGGCACCGGGGGATCGCCCTATGAGCTTTGATCGCAATCGCATTCCAGGTTGGCGGCGCGGCTATCGCTACCAGTTCGAACCGGCGCAGAACGGCCATGTGCTGCTCTATCCGGAAGGCATGATCAAGCTTAATGAAAGCGCCGCCGCCATCGGTGGCCTGATCGACGGGGAGCGCTCGGTGGCGGCGATCATCGCCCTGCTCGACGAGCAATTCCCCGGTGTGCCGGAGCTTGGCGAAGACGTCGAGCAATTCATGGAGGTCGCCCGTGCTGAACACTGGATCGAACTTGCCTGAGCTGCCAGCGAAACCCGCAATCGGCCTGCCATTATGGCTGCTCGCCGAGCTGACCTACCGCTGCCCGCTGCAATGTCCTTACTGCTCCAACCCATTGGACTTTGCCCGGCAAGGCCAGGAGCTGAGCACCGAGCAATGGTTCAAGGTCATGGCCGAAGCACGGCAGATGGGCGCGGCGCAGATCGGCTTTTCCGGTGGCGAACCGCTGGTCCGCCAGGACCTGGCCGAACTGATCCGCGAAGCCCGACGCCTGGGTTATTACACCAACCTGATCACCTCCGGCATCGGTCTCACCGAACAGAAGATCATCGACTTCAAGGAAGCCGGGCTGGACCATATCCAGATCAGCTTTCAGGCCAGCGACGAGCAGGTCAACAACATGCTCGCAGGCTCCAAGAAAGCCTTCGCCCACAAGCTGGAAATGGCCAAGGCGGTGAAGAAGCATGGCTACCCCATGGTCCTCAATTTCGTCACCCACCGACATAATATCGATCGCATCGACCGCATCATCGAGCTGTGCCTGGCCCTGGAAGCGGACTTCGTCGAGCTGGCCACCTGTCAGTTCTACGGCTGGGCCTACCTCAACCGCGCGGGCCTGCTGCCGAGCAAAGAACAACTGGTACGGGCCGAGCGCATCACCAATGAATACCGCGCCAGGCTGGCCGCAGAGAGTCACCCGTGCAAGCTCATCTTCGTTACCCCCGACTATTACGAAGAGCGCCCGAAAGCCTGCATGAACGGCTGGGGCAGCCTGTTCCTCACCATTACGCCGGACGGCACAGCCCTGCCCTGTCACGGCGCGCGGCAGATGCCGATCCAGTTTCCCAACGTGCGCGACCATAGCCTGCAACACATCTGGTACGACTCGTTCGGCTTCAATCGCTTCCGTGGCTATGACTGGATGCCCGAGCCCTGCCGCTCGTGCGATGAGAAGGAAAAAGACTTCGGCGGCTGCCGTTGTCAGGCCTTCATGCTGACCGGGGATGCGGCAAATGCTGACCCCGTATGCGGAAAATCCTTAGACCATAAATTGATCATTCAAGCCCGCGAAGAAGCCGAGTATGCTAGCCAAAAAATAGACGAGATGGCATTTCGCAATGACAGAAATTCGCACCTCATCGCTAGATCCTGAAACCCTCACAGCAGCCCAGGCCGTAGCGGCAGGCGTTGATTTTGCGGAACTGCAAATCAGCCCGGCCGGCCTGTTCTGGAATGAGTATCGCCCCGCTGAAGGCAACAGCCGGATATGGCGCAGATTCGAGGACACCATCACCTGCCTGACGCCTGCCGACTTCAGCGTGCGCAGCCGGGTCTATGAGTATGGCGGTGGCGCGTTCTGCCTGACGGAAGACTCGGTTATCTTCGTCAATGAAAGCGATCAACAGATCTATGTGCAGCCCTTCGAAGAGGGCGACCCCAAGGCCCTCACTCGTGGCCGCAAGCGCTACGGCGACCTGCACTTCGCCAATGGCCTGGTCCTGGCCGTGGAAGAAGACAAAGACGTCCATCAACTGGTGTCCTTCGATATCCGCGACGGCAGGCGCCTGGTCCTGGCCCGGGGCGCCGACTTCTACGCATCGCCGACCATGAGCCCTGACGGGCAGCGACTGGCCTGGGTCGAGTGGCAAAACCCCCACCAACCCTGGACCAGTACGCTGCTGATGATATGCAAGCGCCTGGAGACGGGGGGATGGTCCGAGCCGCGCTGCCTGGCCGGGGACCGCGACGAAGAGTCCATCCAGCAACCCTGCTTCGACGCCCATAACCGCCTTTACTGCCTCAGTGATCAGGAAGGCTATTGGCAGCCTTGCGTCGAGGGTTCCTTCGGCCTGACCCACCTCAAGGCTGCCGAAGCCGATCACGCACCGGCGCCCTGGCAGTTGGGCGGGCACAGCTGGCTGGCCATCGACATGGGCGCCTACCTCGCCACCTGGTCGGAAAATGGTGTCGGTGTATTGGGCCTGCGCGATAGCCACGGCGTAGTGACCGATTTCAGCGGCGAGTACAGTCGCTTCCGCAGCCTGACCCTCGACGATGAGAACATCTACTGCGTCGCCGCCTCAGCCACTTGCCTGCCCACCGTCATCGCCATCAACCGCAATACTCGCAAGTCGAAGATGATTGCCGGTGGCGGCTCACCGCTGCCCGCTGCACGTATCAGCCGTGCGCAACCGCTGCGCTATGCCAGCGGCGCCAACGGCAAGGTGCAGGCCCACGGCTACTTCTACCCGCCAATCAATGGCGCAGCCAAACCGCCGCTGGTGGTGTTTATCCATGGCGGCCCGACCTCTGCCTGCTATCCGGTGCTCGACCTGCGCATCCAGTACTGGAGCCAGCGCGGCTTTGCCGTGGCCGACCTCAACTATCGCGGCAGCACCGGCTATGGCCGCATCTACCGCAACGCTCTGCGCCTGAACTGGGGCGTGGCGGACGTCGACGATGCCTGCGCCGTAGTCGCCCACCTGGCCGAACGCGGCCTGATCAACGAACAACAGGCGTTCATTCGCGGCGGCAGTGCCGGCGGCTACACCGCCCTCTGCGCCCTGGCCTTCCGTCATGTATTTCGTGGCGGCGCCAGCCTGTATGGCGTCAGCGATCCCCTCGCGCTAGGCAAAGTCACGCACAAATTTGAAGCGCATTATCTGGATTGGCTGATCGGCGACCCGATCAAAGACGCCGAACGCTATCAGACCCGCACCCCGTTGCTGCATGCAGTACGCATTCATGTGCCGGTGATTTTCTTCCAGGGCGAACTCGACGCCGTGGTCGTCCCCGAACAGACCCGCACCATGGTCAAGGCCCTGCAAGACAACGGCACCCGCGTCCAGGCGCACTACTATCGCGACGAACACCATGGCTTTCGCAAGGCAGCCAACCTCGCCGATGCCCTGGAAAAGGAATGCGCGTTCTATCAGGCGGTGCTGGAGGGGGAGCGGCGGCAGAGCCATTGATCGTCAGGGTCAGGCGCCTGGCGCTATAAACGCAGGAGCCGACTTGCTGGCGATGCGGTGAGCAGCCGACATATTCACCGACCGATCCAAAACAATCGCCAGCAAGCCGGCTCCCAGGGGACATGATTTCAATTCAGACCGAGCGGTTTGCTGACATCCGAACGGGCTTACTTGCGGCTGGCGATGATGTAGACCGCATGGATGATGCCCGGGAAGTAACCCAGTAGGGTCAGCAGGATATTGAGCCAGAACGCCCCGGCAAAACCGACCTGAAGGAACACACCCAGCGGGGGCAGCAGAATGGCGATGATGATGCGGATGATATCCATGGGTGAGGCTCCTGATGATGGGCGTTCAATTACGCCCCATGCTTAATCGACCTTGGGGCGGCATCAGGGTTCCGCGGGGAAATGGCAACGAGCCAGTATCGTGAGGCCATGACCTTCCCTGCAGGAGCTGCCGCTTTCGCAATAAAAAAGCCCCGCGCCAAGACATCCGGCGCGGGGCAACGCGTTACTAACGCGACGGTTCGGTTTGCCCAGGGCTCAGGCCGATGGGTTGCGGCCCTGATTCAGGCGGGCAGTCCTGGCCCGGGCGAAGGCACGGCCCAGGCGCTGGAGCATTTCGTCGATATTGGCGCGGCTGACGGTCAGCGCCGGGGAAAAGCGCAGGCAGTCGGCTTGCGGGGTATTGAGCAGCAGGCCTTCGAGTTGTGCGGCGGCAACCACGGCGGCGGCCGAATCGCTGTCCAGTTGCATGCCCCAGAGCAGACCCTGGCCGCGCACTTCGCCGTGCTGATAGCGCAGGCTCAGCCGGGTCAGACCCTGTTGCAGGTATTCACCGGTTTCGCGTACCCGTTGCAGAAAGCCTTCCTCCATCACGCTGTGCAGTACGGCAAGGCCGGCAGCGGTCATCAGCGCATTGCCATGGTGACTGCCTTCCAGCTCACCCGATTCAGCGCAGCAGGCTTTGCCCCTCGCCAGCAACGCCGCCAAGGGCACGCCGCCGCCCAGGCCTTTGCCAAGCACGACAATATCGGCACGGATGTCGTAAGTCTCTTCACAGAGCAACGTGCCGCAACGCCCCATGCCAGTCTGTACTTCATCGAGGATCAGCAGGATGCCAAGCTCGCGGCACAGCTTGGCAACGCCTTGCAGATAGTCATGGGTAGCGGGAATCACCCCGGCCTCGCTCTGGATCGGCTCGAGGATGATCGCCACGGTCTGGGCATCGACTGCACTGTGCAGCGCGGCCAGGTCGTTAAATGGCACCTGGCTGAAACCGGGCAGACCATTCTCGTAACCGCAAGTCGACAGCCCGGCGATGCTGCGGCCATGGCAGCCTTGTCGCGCGGTGATGATGCCAATGGCGCCGCCACGGTGCAGCCTCCCCCATTTGCGCGCCAGCTTGATTGCTGCTTCGCAGGCCTCACTGCCGCTGTTGAGCAGGTAGGCCTGGTCGCTGCCGGTGCTTTCACACAAGCGCTGGGCCAGATCGACCACGCCGCGATGATGCAGACCGGCGCCGGGGTTGATCAGGGCCATGGCCTGATTATTCAGGGCACGGATCAACACCGTGGGGCTATGGCCGAGGCTATTCACCGCGCCGCCCTGATTGAAATCGAGATATGGACGGCCATCGCTGTCCCACAGCCACGAGCCCTGCCCACGGACAAATACCGGATCGCTGCGTTCAGCCCCCGGCATCAGGTGGCGGCTGGAAACATCCCGGCGTTGCGCGGGCAAGGCCTGGCTGCGGGTGGCGTCGTCAATATCAATGGTCGGGCGCCGCAACTTGAACAGGTTCATGCGCGTAGCCCTTCCAGTGGCAAACCCAGCAAACGGTCTGACCAGTCTTCGACCCGACCGCTGCGCAGACGCTTGAGGGCAATGTCACGCCAGCGTGAAGACAGCGCGGGACAGTCCACCAGTTTCTTCAGGTTGCCGTGTTCCAGTGGTTCGAGAAAGAAGCTGCGCAAGGCCCAGGCCACAGTCAGGCCAGGGTAGCTGCGCTGGATCAGTTCGAGGGAGTCTTCGGCGCTGACAAAGCCGGGCTTGAGCACACGGTAGAACCAGCCGCAACGACCGGAATCCTGTGCCTCCTGTGGCATATCCTGCAGACCCCAACGCTGGCTGAGGCGATAGCACGGCGAACGTGGCTGACTGATTTGCAGCAAGGCGCCGCCCCAGCGAAACATGTCACCCAGGCACACCTGCTCTTCGGTGACACCATGGGTGGCGAGGTTTTCGCCGAAGGCCGGGGCACTCCAGTCGATATGCGGGTAGAGCTTGCGCCACCAGGCGTAATGCTCGGCCGGGTAGTGATGCACGGCGCGTTCCGGGCCGGTGTGGAAGCGCGGATCGCCGTGTTCATCGGTGCCAAGGCCCTGCGGCCATAACCAGATGCGTCCGTCAAGTCGCTGCTTATCGATATCGATGATCAATCCGTGACCTAGGTTTTTCGCTTTCCCTATGTAAACACCTTCAACAGTCACGTTGCCCATCACGATTTTCAGCCCTCATGCCCTTTGAATAGGGGATAGACTATGCTCCTGAGGGGCGAACCACCATTTCGATTTTCGAGCTTTTTCGATAAGAGTTACTTATGGATATGCGCCAACTGCGATATTTCGTCGCGGTGTTTGAAGAAGGCCATGTCGGCCGGGCTGCCGAGCGTCTTTCGCTGTCGCAACCAGCACTGTCACAACAGATCCGCCATCTGGAAAACAGCCTGGATGTCAGCCTGTTCGAACGCAGCAGCAAACGCCTGTTGCCGACCCTTGCTGCCCATACCTTGTACAACCACGCGGTGCCGTTGCTCGAAGGCATGGAGCGAGCGCGGGAGGCCCTGCGTCATTTCAAGGGTCAGGCTTTGCGTACTCTGGCCATCGGCGTACTACAAACCGTGCACCCCAGCCTGGTGCCGCAGATGCTTGAACGCATCCGCAAAGCCCAGCCGCATCTGGTCGTGCAGATCTACGAGCTGACCGGCATGGAAGTGGAGCGGCGCCTGCTCAATGGCTCGCTGGATATCGGCATCAGCTACCTGCCGCCGCGTCAGCCTGGGCTGCACAGCCTGTTACTGTACGAAGACGAGCTGCAACTGGTCATGCCCGCCAGCCATCCACTGCGCGAGTTCAAGAAAGTGTCGCTGAATCAGGCGGCGGACCTGCCGATGCTGTTACTCGGAGAAGAATTCCAGGTGCGTCAGATCTGGCAGACACAGTTGGCCAATCTGGGACGCAGGCCCCATGTGCAGGCCGAGCTCAATAGCATGGCGGTGATTCTCGACAGCCTGGAACACACTCACTTGGTAACCGTGTTGCCTGGGCGTGCCCGACAGGCGCAGCAGAACCCGGAGCTGCTATGGAAACCCTTGAGCGAGCCACGCGTGCCTTTACAGATTGGCCTGGTCTATCGAGATGCGCAGCGCCAGCAGGCAACCATCGAGTTGCTGCGTTCGTTGCTTGAGGATGTGCGCACGGCACCGTTGGAAGGTTTGGCAGCGACATAAATCGCGCCCAAAAGAAAACCCCGCCGAAGCGGGGTTTTGCATATTGTTTCCCGTGATATCCCTTTCGTCCCACCATCCTGGCAGGTATTCCCTACGTGTCCCTGTTATCTCTTTATGCGCATCCTGCGCGACGTCCATGTGAAGTAGATTATCTTTGGATCCATTTTGCCGATATGGTCAAACAGCACCACGGCGTGTAAGCAAATGCTTACAAATGCATTTCAGCCAATGAATTGAAATGAGATCTGTAGGAGCTGCCGCAGGCTGCGAATCGGGTTTACCCGTCAAACCGTCTTCGCAGCCTTCGCCAGCGTCTACATGGGGTTGCACGCCAGTCGAGCGAACGCTTGCGTTCAACTCATCAAAACTGCGACGCGTCCAGCAGAAACAACGATTCACTGCCAGCGCGCACCGACGCATCGAGCGAGTGAATACGCGGCAGCAGGCGGGCGAAGAAGAAGCGCGCAGTGCCCAATTTGCTGGCGTAGAAGTCTTCCTGCTGCTCCTTGCCCAGCGCAGCCTTGGCCATCATCGCCCACAGGTAGGCGTAGGCGGTGTAACCGAAGACATGCAGGTATTCAACTGACGCAGCGCCAATTTCATTGGGGTTATTGCGCGAGCGATCCAGTACCCAGTCGGTCAGCTCGTCCAGAGTGTTAAGGGCCGCGCTCAATGGCTGGGTGAATTCGATCACCGAGCTGTCGCACGAGGCGACGAACTGGCGGATTTCATCGGCGAACAGCTTGTAGTAAGCCCCACCGCTCCCGACGATCTTGCGCCCGACCAGGTCCAGCGCCTGGATGCCGTTGGTGCCTTCATAGATCTGGGTAATTCGCACGTCACGCACCAGTTGCTCCTGGCCCCACTCACGAATGAAGCCATGGCCGCCAAACACTTGCTGGCCATGTACCGTGGTTTCCAGCCCCAGATCGGTGAGGAAAGCCTTGGCCACTGGCGTCAGCAACGCCACCAATGCATCGGCGCGCTCGCGCTCGGCGTCGTCATCGCTGAATTTGGCCACGTCCAGTTGCATCGCCACATAGGTCGAAAAGGCCCGACCGCCCTCGTTAAAGGCTTTCATGGTCAGCAGCATGCGGCGCACGTCCGGGTGGACGATGATCGGGTCAGCCACCTTGTCTTTCTGCTGTGCACCGGTCGGCGCGCGGCTTTGCAGGCGGTCGCGGGCGTAGTCCACGGCATTCTGGTAGGAGCGCTCGCCCGAAGCCAGGCCCTGAATACCGACGCCCAGACGCTCGTAGTTCATCATGGTAAACATCGCCGCCAGGCCCTTGTTGGGCTCGCCGACCAGGTAACCGGTGGCGCCGTCGAAGTTGATCACGCAGGTCGCAGAGGCCTGGATGCCCATCTTGTGTTCAATGGAACCGCAGCTGACGGTGTTGCGCTCGCCCAGGCTGCCATCGGCATTGACCATGAACTTGGGTACCAGGAACAGCGAGATACCTTTCGGACCGGCCGGCGCGTCCGGCAGCTTGGCCAGGACCAGATGGATAATGTTCTCGGTCAGATCGTGCTCGCCGCCGGTGATGAAGATCTTCGTGCCGCTGATCTTGTAGGCGCCATCAGCCTGAGGCTCGGCCTTGGTGCGGATGATGCCCAGGTCGGTACCGGCGTGGGCTTCGGTCAGGCACATGGACCCGGCCCAGGTACCGGCGTACATATTCGGCAGGTAAGTCGCTTTCAGTTCTTCGGTAGCGTGGGTATTGATCGATACGCAGGCGCCGGAGGTCAGCATCGGATACAGGCCGAAAGCCAGGCTGGCGGAGTTGAGCATTTCTTCGACTTGAGCCGAGACCACCTTGGGCATGCCCATGCCACCGAACTCGGGGTTGCCGCCTACACCGACCCAACCGCCTTCTGCGTAGGTCTGGTAGGCCTGGGGAAAACCGGCTGGCGTGGTAACGACGGTATCTTTCCAGTGGCAGCCTTCTTCATCGGCCGCGCGGCTCAGGGGCGCGATGGTTTTGCTGGTGACCTTGCCGGCTTCTTCAAGAATCGCTTCGACGGTTTCGGCATCGACCACCTCTGCCAGTTGCGGCAGCTGGGCCCAGCGCTTGGACACTTCGAAGACTTCATTGAGGACAAAGCGCATATCGCGCAGGGGGGCTTTGTAGTCAGCCATGGCATACCTCGCAAAACAGGAGCTGGATCCTGGGGGAATGACCCGGCTCACAAATTCCAGAGCCGCAGTGTCGATTGCAGCCGAGTGTATCCCAAGATCATTTGCGACACATAGGGTCAAGTAGTGACTATTTATCTGATTATGGTCACACCATTTTTACCCGACATACCGACTGGCTTGCTGTGTTCCGTGGGCCTGCGATAGAAAGCGCTGACCTACCCCGCCATCTCCGGCGCCCGAACGGCCCCGCGCTTGTTCTGCTGGCCGAACACCATGACGCAGTTACGCCCCGCACCCTTGGCGCTGTACAGCGCCTGGTCGGCGGCCTTGAGCACTTCGTCCGGCGTGCGGTGTTCCGGCAGGCGCTCGGCAACGCCAATGCTGACCGTCACCGATACCGCAGAAGCCCCAGCCCCACCACGCTTCTGTCGCCCCTGCTGATCGTCCTGCGGGCGACTGTCGGGGTTACGCAACTGGATGCTGTAGTTGGCGATGGATTCGCGGATCACCTCAAGATGGGGCAGGCATTCCTCGACGCTCTTGCCAGCGAAAACAATGGCGAACTCTTCACCGCCATAGCGATAGGCGCGCCCGCCGCCGTTGGTGATCTTCGCCAGCTTACTCGCGACCAGACGCAGCACTTGGTCGCCGACATCGTGACCGTGGGTGTCGTTGAATTTCTTGAAGTGATCGACGTCACCCATGGCCAGCACATAGTTGCGCCCCAGGCGCTGCATGCGTTCATTCAATGCACGACGCCCCGGCAGACCGGTGAGCTCGTCGCGGAAAGCCATCTGGTAGGCCTCATGGGCCACGGCGGCGGCAATCATCAGCATCACCTGACTGCACAGGATATTCAGGGTGAACGGCAGAATGAAGGTTTTCGGCAAGGCCCAGAACAGCCCCAGCAGACCCACCAGTTGCGCCGCATGCAGCGGTCGCGGCTTTTGCACGTACTGGGCGATCAACAGGCAGAAGGCCAGCAGGAACATCGCGTAGGACAGCTGAATCAGGCTCATCCACGAACCATGCAAGGCCGGCCAGCGAATATCGGCCAGCCAGGCCAGCAGCGCGTCCGGATAACTCTGCTCAAGGCCCAGCGCCACACCACCTACGGCCAGCAGCACGGCGGCACGGGCCACCATGTCCTGCAGCAGGTGAGTGCGCTCCTCCCAGGCGGCGAACAGGCCGTACAAGACGGGCAACAACAGGCAGATCAGATGAAAGACCACCGCCGCGTCTTCCCGCACCTTGCCGTTGTCGCGGTAGTAATCGGTCTGGGTATCGAGCAGGAAATAGGCAACGTACACCGTGAGCATCAGGAACAACTCACGCTGGCGTCGATACACCGTGCAGTAGGCCCCGCCCAACAACAGCACCAGGGTTGGCAGGACGTTGAACAGTGAAGTGAAGAAAACGTTCAGGTCCTTGACGTACGCAGCTGCGAGCCCGGCGAGAAGAAGCACCAGCGAGGGCAGGAAATGACTGAAGCGTGTAGCGGAAGAACGCAGCAAGGGGGTGTCTCCTACCCGGCACCAGGGTAAAGAACTCGTATGATGGCATTGTGCCCTCAACGGATGATTAATGCATTCAGTAGTACTAAATAGCGGGCTACTTTCTTTAACGGCAGGAAAGAGAAAAGGTTTATCGGCGCTGCATGAAGGTTATTTAACTACCTGAGGATTACCGCCTTATGCCGCACCTGAATTGGAGTGAGATTCTTGTAGGAGCTGCCGAAGGCTGCGATAGCGGTAGATCAGGGAGACCCGTTCGCAGCCTTAGGCAGCTCCTGCGAAACCCCATTCCAATTCAGATGGTTGTGATCTGATTGCCAAAAAAAAAGCCGCCTCCCCATGCAGGGAGGCGGCCTTTGAGAAACGCCGGGGACTTAGTAACCCAGTGCGAAATCTTCTTCTTTCATGTCCATCAGGTTGTTGGCACCCGACAGGATCGCGGCCACGTGGGTACGGGTACGCGGCAGGATGCGCTGGAAGTAGAAGCGTGCGGTCTGCAACTTGGCGTTGTAGAACGCTTCTTCGGTGGTGCCAGCGGCGATTTTTTCTGCTGCCAGGCGCGCCATGTCAGCCCAGAAGTAGGCCAGGCAGGCGTAGCCGGAGTACATAACGTAGTCCACCGAGGCTGCGCCGACTTCTTCGCGGTCTTTCATGGCGGCCATGCCGATCTTCATGGTCAGCTCGCCCCACTCCTTGTTCAGTGCCGCCAACGGGGTGACGAACTCCTGGACAGCAGCGTTGCCTTCGTTGCCCTGGCAGAACTTGTGGACGATCCTGGTGAAGCTTTTCAGTGCTTCGCCTTGGGTCATCAGCACTTTGCGGCCCAGCAGGTCCAGCGCCTGGATGCCGGTGGTGCCTTCGTACAGCATGGAAATACGGCTGTCGCGCACGTTCTGCTCCATGCCCCACTCGGCGATGAAACCGTGGCCACCGTAGATCTGTACGCCGTGGTTGGCGGATTCGAAGCCCACTTCAGTCATGAACGCCTTGGCGATCGGGGTCATGAAGGCCAGCAGCGCGTCGGCGGCTTTCTTGGCGTCGGCGTCTTCGCTGTACTTGACGATATCGACCTGTTTCGCGGTGAAGTACACCATGGCCCGCGTACCTTCGGCGAAGGCCTTCATGGTCAGCAGCATGCGGCGTACGTCCGGGTGCACGATGATCGCGTCAGCGGCCTTTTCCGGAGACTTCGGACCGGTCAGGGAACGCATCTGCAGGCGCTCGCGGGCATATTTCAGGCCGCCCTGGAAACCGATCTCGGCGTGGGCCAGGCCTTGCAGCGCGGTACCCAGGCGAGCGGTGTTCATGAACGTGAACATGCAGTTCAGGCCCTTGTTCGCCGGGCCGATCAGGTAGCCGGTAGCGCCGTCGAAGTTCATCACGCAGGTGGCGTTGCCGTGAATGCCCATCTTGTGTTCGATGGAGCCGCAGGTCACGGCGTTACGCTCACCGATGCTGCCTTCGATCGATGGAATGAACTTGGGCACGATGAACAGCGAGATGCCTTTGGTGCCGGCCGGTGCATCGGGCAGGCGCGCCAGAACGATATGGACGATGTTATCGGCCATGTCGTGTTCACCGGCGGAGATGAAAATCTTGGTGCCGGACACTTTGTAGCTGCCGTCAGCCTGTGGCTCGGCCTTGGTGCGCAACATGCCCAGATCGGTGCCGCAGTGCGGTTCGGTCAGGCACATGGTGCCGGTCCATTCGCCGGAGACCAGCTTGGTCAGGTAAGCCTCTTGCTGCTCAGGCGTGCCGTGCTCGGAAATGGTGTTCATCGCGCCATGGGACAGGCCTGGGTACATGCCCCACGACCAGTTGGCTTCGCCGACCATTTCGCTGACCGCCAGGCCCAGGGACTCAGGCAGGCCCTGACCGCCGTGAGCGACATCATGGGCCAGGCTTGGCCAGCCGCCTTCAACGAATTGCTTGTATGCCTGTTTGAAGCCGGTCGGCGTCTTCACGCCGGTTTCACTCCAGGTGCAGCCCTCGGTATCGCCGACACGGTTCAGCGGTGCCAGTACCTGCTCACAGAACTTGGCGCCCTCTTCGAGAATGGCGTCCACCATGTCAGGCGTGGCGTCCTGGCAAGCCGGCAGGCTTTCGTAGTGGGCTGCATAACCGAGCAGTTCGTCACGTACGAAGCGAATATCACGCAAGGGGGCCTTGTATTCAGGCATAGCGATAAACCTCTGCTGATGAATCCTGGAATGAATGACCGATCGGTGTGATGAAGAGCACCGGACAACTCTCTGATGCCTGTCGATCAAACGGGTGTTTGAAACATACGTTTACGCCCAAATCTTGTCAAGCGGGCTGCGCAAACCATTCATCGTCGGCGGCCTGGATATTCTGTGGGACCGGCTTTAGCCGGGGACGCGTATTACCGGCTAAAGCCCGTCCCACCGAAACAGCGCAAGACCAACCCCCCAACGAGTGGCGATAGCAGAAAGTCTAGTTGAGCAGGAGGGTGTTGCGAGGGCGATACAGGGAAGTGATACCGGGAGATTCATAGAGCTGCCGTGCGCAGATTCGCACGGCAAGAAGGGGCTTTATCAGGCAGTTACGTTGATCAGAGTACCGAGCATTTCGTCGCTGGCCTTTTGCACAGCAGCACCGGCCTGAACCTGGTTCTTGCCCGACTCCAGCTCGACGACATTGGTGGCCATGTCCGAACGCTGGGAACGGTCAACCGCGCGCAAACGCTCCAACTGGAAATCCGAAGACTGGCTGCGGCCAGAGATTTCGATGTTGTTGTTGGCGAGCTGGCTGGCTGCCTGATCGACACGAGTCTCGCCAACCTGCATGGCGCTGAGGCCCGGGTAAACGGAGTTGTTCAATGTCACTTGCATGGAATGATCCTCTGTTCAGAAAGCGAACACGGCTATTGAAACAGCAATAGAGACGGAATACCCGATAAAAAGACTAATGGCAGTTAGCCGCCTCATAGAGGGCAACCATAGCCCGCACTCTATAAGCCTCAGCATGAGGCCGGGGTGCCGCCTGTTCAATCCAACCCGACAGGCAGCACTTCCAATTGCGACATGGATCACACCAGCAGGATCATTCCCGGCCTTTCTGCTGGCAGCCATCGTCAGTCTGCGCCTGCAGCAGGTTGGCCTGGGTCAGGTTGCAACCCGCCGGTACGCTGCGGGTCAGCCAGACGTTACCGCCGACCGTCGAGCCCTGGCCGATGGTGATGCGCCCGAGAATGGTCGCACCGGCATAGATCACTACATCGTCTTCGACGATCGGGTGACGGGCATGACCTTTCTGCAATTGGCCGTCTTCATCGGCCGGGAAGCGTTTGGCGCCCAGGGTCACGGCCTGATAGATGCGCACGCGCTCGCCGATGATCGCGGTTTCGCCGATAACCACGCCCGTCCCATGGTCGATAAAGAAGCTGGCGCCGATCTGTGCGCCGGGGTGGATATCGATGCCGGTGGCCGAGTGGGCGATTTCCGAGCTGATCCGCGCCAGCAGCGGCAAGCCGACGCGGTACAGGTAGTGCGCCAGGCGGTGATGGATCACGGCGAGTATCCCCGGATAGCACAACAACACCTCGTCGACGCTGCGTGCCGCCGGGTCGCCGTGGTAAGCGGCAAGCACATCGGTGTCGAGCAAACGACGAATGCCCGGCAACGCACTGGCGAAACCCTGGATCAGCTCCAGAGCCTTCTGGTCCACGCCGGTCACATCCTGGCCACGTTGATGGGCGACGTAACGCAGCTCAAGCCGGGCCTGGGCCAGCAACGCATTGAGCGCTACGTCCAGGGTGTGGCCGACATAGAAATCCTCGCTCTCTTCGCGCAAATCCACCGGTCCCAGGCGCATGGGGAACAACGCCCCGCTGAGCGCTTCAAGAATGTCGCCCATGGCTGCGCGGGAAGGCAGTTCGCGACCGCCATGCTCGCCGCTGACCCGGCCATTGCGGGTGCGCCAGTCAGCCCGTGCTTCACGCAACTGGCTGACGATGCCCTGCAATTGCCAATGACTGGAGCGACCGTTGACGGAGGCTTTGGTTAGTTCGCTCACGCTGACATCTCCTGACAGGACGCGGTCTTTTAGGGTGGCGACCGCTGATGCGGCCACTCTACGGCAAACTTTTATGAGGAAAAAATAACAATTTGTGCGAGGGCTGAACGCTCATCGCATAAGTACGTGGCGGTTGATACAGGGGAAACCTCTGACCTATAGTCCTGCGACTTATCTGTACGGCTCATCGACCCTCATGATCAAACAACAGCTCGCCCGCTTTAACCGTCTGGACCTGCTTGGTGCGCCGACGGCGCTGGTGAAACTTGAACGCCTGTCTGCGTGGGCGGGGCGCGATATCTACGTCAAACGTGATGACACCACGCCACTGGCGATGGGCGGCAATAAGCTGCGCAAGCTCGAATACCTGGCCGCCGATGCCCTGGCGCAAGGCGCCGACACCCTGGTCACCGCTGGCGCCATCCAGTCCAACCACGTCCGCCAGACCGCCGCCCTCGCCGCGCAACTGGGCCTGGGCTGCGTGGCCCTGCTGGAGAATCCCATCGCCAGTGAAGACAGCAACTACCTGCACAACGGCAACCGCCTGTTGCTGGATCTGTTCGATGCCAAGGTCGAACTGGTGGAAAACCTCGATAACGCCGACGAACAATTGCAGTCCCTGGCCGCCCGCCTGAGCTCCAGCGGCAAGAAACCGTATCTGGTGCCCATCGGCGGCTCCAATGCCCTCGGCGCCCTGGGCTATGTGCGGGCCGGGCTGGAACTGGCCGAACAGATCAAAATGACCGGCCTGGACTTCGCCGCCGTGGTGCTGGCCTCGGGCAGCGCAGGCACCCATAGCGGCCTGGCATTGGCCCTGGCCGAAGAACTACCAGGCCTCCCTGTCGTCGGCGTCACCGTGTCGCGGCCGGAGGAAACCCAATTCCCTAAAGTCCAGGGCTTGGCCGAACGCACTGCCGAGCTGTTGGGCGTACCGGTGCCGGATGCCTTCAAAGTGCATCTGTGGGATAAGTATTACGGCCCGCGCTACGGGGAACCCAATGCTGGCACGCTGGCTGCAGTGAAACTGGTCGCCAGTCATGAAGGCCTGCTGCTTGATCCGGTCTACACCGGCAAGGCCATGGCTGGCTTGCTCGACGGTATCGGGCGCCAGCGTTTCGACGACGGCCCGTTGATATTCCTGCATACCGGTGGCGCTCCGGCGCTGTTTGCTTACCCTGGGGTATTCGGCGATTGACCGACGTAGACACTTATACCCAAATAGAACCAACAAATAGATTTTAATTATTTTATTTCATATGGGCCGCCTCTCTATAGTCGCGGCCCAAGGCACACGGGCTGTTCAAGTGCCGCAAAAGCTGGTTAAAGGCTTCAAGCCAAAACATTCCTAAAACAAGGGGCTCGTATGAATCTGTCTGCCATCCGTCGCACACTGCTCGTTTCCGCCATGGGTCTGGTCATGGGCGCCAGCCTGATGACCCAGGCCGTTGCCGGTGAACAACTCGCAACCATCAAGAAGAACGGCACCCTCAACGTCGGCCTGGAAGGCACCTACCCACCATTCAGCTTCGTCGGTGAAGACGGCAAGCTGGCCGGTTTCGAAGTGGATCTGTCCGAAGCGCTGGCCAAGGAGCTGGGCGTCAAGGTCAAGCTGCAGCCGACCAAGTGGGACGGTATCCTCGCCGCGCTGGAGTCCAAGCGCCTGGACATCGTGGTCAATCAGGTGACCATCTCTGACGAGCGCAAGAAGAAGTACGACTTCTCCGAACCCTACACCGTGTCCGGTATCCAGGCTCTGGTGCAGAAAAAAGATGCTGGCAAATATGACACCCCCGCGTCGCTGGCAGGCCACAAGGTCGGCGTAGGCCTGGGCACCAATTACGAGCAATGGCTCAAGACCAATGTGCCGGACGCTATCGTCAAGACCTATGATGATGATCCGACCAAGCTTCAGGATCTGAGCGTCGGACGTGTCGATGCGATCCTCGTTGACCGTCTTGCAGCGCTTGAGATCTCCAACAAGAGCAAGGTGCCATTAGCCGTGTCGGGCGCTCCATTCTCCCGTCAGGAATCCGGTATCGCCCTGCGTAAAGGCGAGCCAGAACTGCTGGACGCCATCAACAAAGCCCTGGATAAACTGCGCGCCGACGGAACCCTGGCCAAGCTGTCGCAGAAGTACTTCAACGCTGATGTAACCAAATGATTGAAGAGAGCCTACAGCTCGCGCTGGATTCGGTGCCCTTTTTGCTCAAGGGCGCCTACTTTACGGTCATCCTCAGCCTGGGCGGGATGTTCTTCGGATTGGCGCTGGGCTTCGGCCTGGCGCTGATGCGTTTGTCATCCCGGCGCTGGCTGGGCTGGATTGCGCGGATCTATGTATCGTTTTTCCGCGGCACGCCTCTGCTCGTGCAGCTGTTCGTGATCTATTACGGCCTGCCGCAACTGGGGATCGAACTGGACCCTTTACCGGCAGCCCTGCTCGGTTTTTCCCTGAACATGGGCGCCTATGCCTGCGAAATCCTGCGTGCCGCCATCGGCGCCGTGGATCGTGGGCAATGGGAAGCCGCCGCCAGCATCGGCATGACCCGCGCGCAGACCATGCGCAGGGCCATCCTGCCGCAGGCTGCACGCACCGCTTTGCCGCCGCTGGGCAACAGTTTCATCTCACTGGTCAAGGACACCGCCCTGGCAGCCACCATTCAGGTGCCGGAGCTGTTCCGTCAGGCGCAGTTGATCACCGCCCGGACCTTCGAAGTCTTCACCATGTACCTTGCCGCCGCCTTGATCTACTGGATCCTCGCCAGCCTGCTCGCGCATTTGCAGAACCGTCTGGAAGCGCGGGTCAATCGGCATGATCTGGAGTCATGAGCATGATAGTGGTTGAAAAGCTGACCAAGGAATTCAAGGGCCAGCAGGTGCTCAAGGGCATTGATCTGAAAGTCGAGGCCGGCGAAGTGGTGGCCATTATCGGCCCCAGCGGCTCGGGCAAGACCACCCTGCTGCGCTGCCTGAACTTCCTCGAAGAACCGAGCAGCGGCAAGATCGTCGTCGGCGACATTGCCATTGATGGCAGCCGTCCGCTGAGCCAGCAACAAGGTTTGATTCGCCAGTTGCGCCAGCACGTCGGCTTTGTTTTCCAGAACTTCAACCTGTTCCCCCATCGCACCGCGCTGGAAAACGTCATCGAAGGGCCCATCGTGGTCAAGAAGATGGCACGTGAAGAGGCGATCGGTCTGGGTCGCAAGCTGCTGGCCAGGGTGGGTCTGGCGGGCAAGGAGCAATCCTATCCGCGTCGTCTGTCCGGCGGGCAGCAACAGCGGGTGGCGATTGCCCGGGCATTGGCCATGGAACCGGAAGTCATTCTGTTCGATGAGCCGACCTCGGCACTGGACCCTGAACTGGTGGGTGAAGTGCTGGCGACCATCCGCAGCCTGGCCGAAGAGAAACGCACCATGGTCATCGTGACCCATGAAATGAGCTTTGCCAGAGATGTGGCCAATCGGGTGATTTTCATCGACAAGGGCGTCATCGTCGAACAGGGTGAAGCCAAGGCTCTGTTTGCCAACCCTCGCGAAGAACGGACCCGGCAATTTCTCGAGCGCAGCCGCAATTGATCCAGTTTCCTGTTTCGCAAATACGTTCACTCTGGTCGAGTGGCTGGTTTTGTCAGGAGCGGCAACGCCGCCTGGCGAAATCCGACGCCGTCCAGATTGAACAGCTTATTTACGAGACAGGACACTAGACCACCGCATGAACAAAGCGCCTCCGGGCGCTTTTTTGTGCGGCTTGCAACCCTGTTGAATCGTCGTCAAACACACACTATCCTCCTGTAACATTTAAACAACTTCACATACTGAAAAACTTCTATCCGACGCTATCAAGGCAATCCGCGACGCATTTGGTAGGGAAACAATTAAACAAATGCAGATAAATACCACTATATTCGTGGGAAATTTCTGACTTCACTCCTCCATCATATTTTACCCGCAACACTTCTTGACAGCCTCGCAATAACCCAATTAGCTCGGTGATGGCGGAAGGTTTAACGTCATTGTTCTATTGCAAATATTACCGACCAACACCTTGCAATACCTGCCGTAACTTTCAGCACTCCACCATTCGATACCCCTTAAATGTTAAGTCGTTTTCCCGGTGCATCCCTGTCCTGCTGTTACTTGGAAAGTCGACGATCAAGAGTATTCAGAATATGACTCATACCACCACTTGCAAGACACCTCATCTCACCCTCCCGCCCCCCCATGTGCCCCAGGCACATCACAGGGGCATCGGCCGTCTGGCCGCCGCTCACCTGATGGTACATATAGAACCCTACCCGGCCATGGACGAAGGCGACCTGATCGAGCTGCTCTGGGGAGGCTGCTACGTGACCTCAAAAACCGTCAACGCCGCCGACATCGGCCAGACCATAGCCTTACGTGTCCCGGAAAGTTTTCTGCAGAACGGCAAGGTCAAGATCAGCTATCGGATCATGAAGATAGGTGACCTGCCCGAAGCCTCCATTCCCTGCACGCTCTGGGTCAGGCTGGATCTGCCCGGCGGCCAGTTGCTGGACCCGGACACCGAGGAAAACCAGGGCCTGGAACCGCTGACACTGCCCGACCCGGTGCTGCAACGCGGGCTGCACTCCAGTCACATGCTCGACGGCATGCCCGTGAGCATCGCGCCGTACCTGAACATGGCGGCCCATGATGAGATCACCTTGCGCTGGGGTGATTTGCGCATGGACCTCCCCGCCCTCAGTGCCGATGAAGTGGGCATGCCGGTGACATTCACAGTGCCCCCGGAGTTCATTCGTGAGGCCTGCGTCGAAGAGGCTCAGGAAATAACCTACTGCATCATTGACCGGGCCGGGAATAACTCACGCTGGGCACCGACGCGCATCATCAACACTTCCAATATTGCGAAAAAAACCCTTTAACTTCGAGCACATCACACACGGCCGATACGGCGGATAACCAATAGCAATTCATCCGCCGTATCGGCATCGTCTTTACTCGCAGCGCCAAACAGTGTGAACTTCCACACATATTGATGACCATTCAGATTTATCCCACACAACACCGCACTTATTCCTACAGCTATTCCACGGTTCACTTATGACGCGCTGCTAGCCTGTATCAAAACACGTGATCAATACCGAGGATGACCACCATGCAACGAAAAAAAGTCGCTGTGATGTGCATTTTTATCCTGACCTTCACCTACGTCACCGTTCTCTGACAACAGGCTGAGCTTAGTCTTCTATGCTTATTCCTAAACGGTAGTTTATTTAATTTTTATACACGATTAGGGTATATAGACCGGACCACCGGACATCGTTGATTTTTCTCGCCGCAGCCACTGCAGCGTTTCATACGAGGTTCCCATGGTCATTTCAACGGTCAACCGCACACCACCACAGCAGGCCCGGGACAACATCGCTCCATTGCTGCCCGCCAAGGTTCTGCGCTCTGATGCCGAAGCCATCGTCGCCGCACATGAGCTGGCGGCCATCGCCCGTGTCCACGCGGCCCAACGCGACCGCGAGCGCAAACTGCCCTGGGCGGAAATCGAACACTTCACCCGCAGCGGCCTGGGCAGTATTTCCGTTGCCCGAATCTACGGCGGGCCGCAGATTTCATTCGTCACCCTGGCTGAGGTATTTCGCATTATCTGCACAGCCGATCCGGCCCTGGGGCAGATCCCGCAGAATCATTTCGGCATCCTGCAACTGGTGGCGGGCTGCGCCACCGAGTCGCAGAAACGCGCGCTGTTCCAGAGTGTCCTGGACGGCTGGCGCATCGGCAATGCCGGGCCTGAACGCGGCACAAAAAACACCCTGGAACTCAAGGCCCGGGCCCGGCGCGACGGTGATCAATTCATCATCGACGGACAGAAGTTCTACTCCACCGGCGCCCTGTTCGCCCATTGGGTCGCGGTAAAAGCATTGAATGACGAAGGTCGTCAGGTGCTGGCACTGGTGCCGCGCAATGCGCCGGGCCTGAGTATCGTCGACGATTGGTCCGGCTTCGGCCAGCGCACCACCGCCAGCGGCACGGTGCTGCTGGAAGGCGTGCGGGTCGATGCCGAGCGGGTGATCGACAACTGGCGCCAGGCCCTGGTGCCGAATATTCAAGGCGCGGTTTCGCAACTGATCCAGGCGGCCATCGATGCGGGAATTGCCCGTGGCGCCATAGACGACGCCATCAGCTTTGTCCGAGAACGTTCACGGCCGTGGGTAGATGCCAATGTCGAGCGGGCCAGTGACGACCTTTATGTGATCGCCGATATCGGCAAGCTCAAACTCGACCTGCATGCCGCTGAAGCCCTGCTGCGCAAGGCCGGGCAAGTACTGGACGAAGTCGCCGCCACGGAGGTCGACGAACAGTCCGCCGCCAGGGCTTCCATCGCCGTGGCAGAGGCCAAGGTACTGACCACGGAAATCGCCCTGCTGGCCAGCGAGAAGCTGTTCGAACTGGCTGGCAGCCGCGCCACCCTCGCCGAGTTCAACCTCGACCGCCACTGGCGCAACGCAAGAGTGCACACCCTGCACGACCCGGTGCGCTGGAAATACCACGCCATCGGCGCCTGGAACCTTAACGGCAACCTGCCCGCCCGCCATTCGTGGATCTGAACCAGACCTCTGGAGCACCACCCAATGAGTTTTACTTCTCCCGCCGCTGTGATCGGTGACGACGCCCAGGCCCTGGAAATCGCCACCGCACTGGCTGCACAGTTTCAACGCGAGAGTGTTCTGCGCGATCGCGAACGTCGCCTGCCCCTGGCCGAACTCGACGTGTTCAGCCAGTCAGGCCTGTGGGGCATCAACGTGCCCAAAGCCCATGGCGGTGCTGGCGTGTCCAATGTCACCCTGGCCAAAGTCATTGCGCTGATTACCGCTGCCGATGCCTCCCTCGGACAAATCCCGCAAAACCATTTCTATGCACTGGAAGTGCTGCGGGTAAACGGCAACCCGGCCCAGCAACAACGCCTTTATGGCGAAGCATTGCGCGGCGTGCGTTTCGGCAATGCCCTGGCCGAACTGGGCACCCGCACAGCCCATGACCGCACCACACGCCTGAGCCGCGACGGCGATGGCTATCGCATCAATGGCCGCAAGTTCTACGCGACCGGCGCCTTGTATGCGCAGCGCATTCCCACCTCGGTCATCGATGACGACGGCGTCCAGCAACTGGCTTTTGTCGCCGCCGACAGCCCCGGCCTGAGCGTGATAGACGACTGGAGCGGCTTCGGCCAACGTACCACCGGCAGCGGCTCGGTGGTGTTCAACAGTGTGTTCGTGCAGGCGGACGACGTCGTGCCATTCCAGAGCGCCTTCGAACGCCCCACTACAGTCGGCCCTCTGGCACAAATTCTCCACGCGGCCATCGACACCGGCATCGCCCGCGCCGCCTATGACGATGCGCTGGTTTTCGTTCGTACCCGCACCCGGCCATGGATCGACTCCGGCAGCGACAAGGCCGTGGACGACCCGCTGACGCTGCATAGCTTCGGCAAGCTCGGCGCACGCCTGAGTGCCTGCGAAGCCTTGCTCGAGCGTGCAGGTGAATTCCTCGACCGCGCTCAACTCGACACCAGCGCCGAGAGCCTCGCCGCCGCCTCGATTGCCGTGGCCGAAGCCCGTGCCATCAGCACCGAAGTGTCCCTGGCTGCGGGCAGCACCCTGTTTGAACTCGCGGGCAGCCAGGCCACCCTGGCCGAACACGGCCTGGACCGTCACTGGCGCAACGCCCGCGTGCACACCCTGCATGACCCGGTGCGCTGGAAGTACCACGCTATCGGCAATTACTACCTCAACGACATCAATCCTCCACGCCGGGGGACCCTCTGATGGCGAAGAAAAAGATCCTGCTCAATGCGTTCAACATGAACTGCATCGGCCATATCAATCATGGCCTGTGGACTCATCCACAGGACAATTCGACCCAGTACAAGACCCTGGAATACTGGACCGAACTGGCCCAACTGCTCGAGCGCGGGCTGTTCGACGGCCTGTTCATCGCAGATATCGTCGGCGTCTACGACGTCTATCAGAACTCGGTGGACGTGCCGCTCAAAGAATCCATCCAGTTGCCGGTCAACGACCCGTTGCTACTGGTCTCGGCCATGGCGGCAGTCACGCGCAATCTGGGTTTCGGCCTCACCGCCAACCTGACCTACGAGCCGCCATATCTGTTCGCCCGACGCATGTCGACCCTCGATCACCTGAGCCGCGGCCGGGTGGGCTGGAATATCGTCACCGGTTACCTCGACAGCGCCGCCCGGGCCATGGGCCTGAGCCAGCAGGTCGAACATGACCGTCGCTACGATCAGGCCGACGAGTACCTGGAAGTGCTCTACAAACTTTGGGAAGGCAGCTGGGAAGATGGCGCCGTACTTAATGACCCGGCCCGACGTATCTATGCGCAGCCGGACAAAGTGCACAAGGTCCGCCATGAAGGCGAGTTCTACCGGGTCGAGGGTTACCACCTGTGCGAGCCGTCGCCGCAGCGCACGCCAGTGCTGTTCCAGGCCGGCAGCTCCGAGCGCGGCCTGCAATTCGCCGGGCGTCATGCCGAGTGCGTATTCATCAGCGGCCAGAACAAGACCGCGACCCGCGAGCAGGTGGACAAGGTCCGCGCCAGCGCCGAGGCCGCCGGGCGCAAGCCTGAAGACATCAAGATCTTCATGGGCCTGAACGTAATCGTCGGCGCCACCGAAGCAGAGGCCCAAGCCAAGCTTGCGGAGTATCGCCAGTACGCCAGCGCCGAGGCGGGTGTGGCGCACTTCGCAGCTTCCACCGGCATCGACTTTGCCGAATACGAACTGGATGAACCGATCCAGTACGTTAAGAGCAACGCCATCCAGTCCGCGACGAAAAACCTCAAGAACAACGACTGGACCCGCCAACGCCTGCTCGACCAACACGCCCTGGGCGGGCGCTACTTCACCGTGGTCGGCTCGGCGCAGCAGGTGGCTGACGAACTGGAATCCTGGATAGCCGAAACCGGCCTCGACGGCTTCAACCTGACCCGCATCGTCACGCCGCAGAGCTACGTCGACTTCATCGAACTGGTGATCCCCGAGCTGCAACGACGCGGCTCCTACAAGACCGCCTACGACAGCGGCTCATTACGGGAAAAGCTGTTTCCCGAGGGTGAAGCGCATTTGCCCGAACGGCATACCGGGGCCAGTTACCGACAGCCAAACAACTCATAACCAGCTGAAAGAACGAGATTTTTGTGGGAGCGAATTCATTCGCGAAAACGGTATTTCAAACCATGGAAATGTTTTGGTTTTGCTGCCCTCTTCGCGAATGAATTCGCTCCCATATTGCTCAGCGATGAATGCATCTATCAGACAAAACCCAAACCTTGCGGAATTCACCCATGAACAAACTGATCGCCACCCTGGCCCTGGGCCTGTTGACCCTCACCGCCCACGCCGCCGATGCGCCGTTGAAAGTCGGCACCACCGCCGCTTTCGCCATCCCCCTGGAAGCTGCCGTCGAGGAAGCCGGCAAGCAGGGCCTGAAAGTCGAACTGGTGGAATTCACCGACTGGATCGCCCCCAACGTCAGCCTCGCAGCGGGTGATATCGACGTGAACTACTTCCAGCACATCCCGTTCCTGACCAATGCCAATGCCAACGCCGGGACCCATCTGGAATCCTATGCGCCAGGGATTATCAATAACGTCGGTCTGTACTCGAAGAAGTACAAAAGCTTTGATGAGCTGCCAAGCGGCGCCACCGTGGCAATCGCCAATGACCCGATCAATGCCGGGCGCGGTCTGCAACTGCTGGCCAAGGCCGGTCTGCTGACTCTCAAGCCGGGTGTTGGATATAAGGCCACCGAAGAAGACATCACCGCCAACCCAAAGAAGCTGAAGATCATTCAGGTCGAAGCCGTGCAACTGGTGCGCGCCTACGATGATGCCGACCTGGTCCAGGGCTACCCGGCTTATATCCGTCTGGCCAAGACCTTCGACCCAAGCTCGGCGATTCTCTTCGACGGTCTCGATCACCCGGAATACGTCATCCAGTTCGTGATCCGCCCGGACCACAAGAACGATCCACGCCTGGCCAAGTTCATCGACATCTATCAACACTCGCCGGTTGTGCGTGCCTCCCTGGACAAGGTCAATGGCAAGCTCTATCAGGCCGGTTGGGAAAAGTGACATGACCGCCATCGCCCAGCGTCAGCAGCCCACCGACAACGCGCAGTCCGCCGACAAGGTCGAACTGCATCCTGACCTGAACAACGCACTGGTACGTTTCATCAACCTGGGCAAGACCTACAACGGGCAACAAGGCCCGGTGCAGGCGCTGCACAACATCGACCTGGCCATCCAGCGCGGCGAAATTTTCGGCATCATCGGCCGCAGCGGCGCGGGCAAGTCGTCGCTGATCCGCACCATCAACCGTCTTGAGCAACCGAGCAGCGGCCGGGTGCTGATCAATCAGATGGATATCGGTGAGCTGAACGAAGACAGCTTGGTCAAATTGCGTCGGCGCATCGGCATGATCTTCCAGCACTTCAACCTGATGTCGGCCAAGACCGTGTGGCAGAACGTCGAACTGCCGCTCAAAGTCGCAGGCGTCGCCAAGGAACAGCGCCAGCGCAAAGTGGCCGGGTTGCTGGAACTGGTCGGCCTGCAAGACAAACATCACGCCTACCCGGCGCAGTTGTCCGGCGGGCAGAAACAGCGCGTCGGCATTGCCCGCGCTCTGGTCCATGACCCGGACATTCTGCTGTGCGACGAAGCGACCTCGGCCCTGGATCCGGAGACCACCCAGTCGATCCTTGGCCTGCTCAAACAGATCAATCAGCGCCTGGGCCTGACCATTATCCTCATCACCCACGAGATGGCAGTGATCCGCGATATCTGCGACCGCGTCGTCGTGCTGGAACAGGGCAAAGTCGTCGAGCAAGGGCCGGTCTGGCAGGTGTTCGGCAGCCCGCAGCATGCGGTCAGCAAAACTCTGCTGGCACCGCTGCAGCACGGCTTGCCGGAAGACTTGCAGGCTCGCTTGCACGCACAGCCACCGCAGCCGGACGCAGCGCTGGTACTGGACCTGCACTTTACCGGCGAGTCCGGCGAAGAGCCCGATCTGGCGGCGCTGTTCAACGCCCTCGGCGGACAGATTCGCCTGCTCAATGGCGGTATCGAACGCATTCAGGGCCGTCCCCTGGGGCACCTGCTGATTTCGGTGGCGGCATCGCGTTACAGCCGCGAAGAGTTGCTCAGTCGTGCCCGACAACAGGCACAGCATGTGGAGGTCATCGGCTATGTGGTTTGATCGCTTGCTCCAGGGCACCCTGGATACCTTTCTGATGGTCGGCGTTTCATCGTTGATTGCGCTGTTGGTGGGCATCCCACTGGCGGTGATTCTGGTCACCAGCCATAAAGGCGGCATCTACGAGGCGCCGAACCTCAATCGCATACTCGGCGCCTTCGTTAACCTGTTCCGCTCGGTACCGTTCCTGATTCTGATGGTCGCGCTGATTCCCTTTACCCGGCTGATCGTCGGCACCACTTACGGCGTTTGGGCGGCGGTCGTGCCCCTGACCATCGCGGCGACGCCATTCTTTGCGCGCATCGCCGAAGTCAGCCTGCGTGAAGTCGACCACGGCCTGATCGAAGCCGCCCAGGCCATGGGTTGCCGCCGCTGGCACATCGTCTGGCATGTGCTGCTGCCCGAAGCGCGGCCGGGCATCGTCGGCGGTTTCACCATTACTCTGGTGACCATGATCAACTCCTCGGCCATGGCCGGTGCCATCGGTGCCGGTGGCCTTGGCGACATCGCTTACCGCTACGGTTATCAGCGTTTCGACAGCCAGGTGATGGTCACGGTAATCGTGCTGTTGGTGGTGCTGGTGGCGTTTATCCAGTTCGGCGGCGATCGCCTGGCACGGGTGCTGAACAAGCGCTGAGCTATGCGGCGCAGGGCATTTTGAGTAAGGTCAGCACTCAACGAGCCCTGCGCGAAGCCCCCATGACCCTCGACCGCGACACGCTACAGACCATCACCGCCACGACCCTGGACCACTACAACCAGGTTGCCGATGACTTTCGCGAAGGCACTCGCGACCACGACGTCAGCCAGAACATCGACGCCCTGCTTCGGCATATCCAGGGTCCGGCGCCGCTGCAGATCCTCGACTTCGGCTGCGGCCCGGGGCGTGATCTGCAGACGTTCACCCTCATGGGCCATATCGCCACCGGCCTCGACGGCTCCGAACGTTTCGCCGAAATGGCCCGGGCCGACACTGGCTGCGAGGTCTTGCAACAGAACTTCCTCGAACTCAACCTGCCGGCCGAACGCTTCGACGGCATTTTCGCCAATGCCGTGCTGTTCCATGTGCCCAAGCAGGAGCTGCCCCGGGTACTGCGTGAACTGCATGCGGCACTGAAACCCGGCGGCGTGCTGTTCAGCTCCAACCCCCGCGGCGACAACCAGGAAGGCTGGAAAGGCCCGCGCTACGGCGCCTACCACGATCTGGAAAACTGGCGGCAACTGCTGACGACGGCAGGCTTTGTCGAGCTGGAGCATTACTACCGGCCGGCGGGGCTGCCGAGGGATCAACAGCCTTGGTTGGCGAGTGTCTGGCGCAAGGCTCAGTAGTATCAGCGCCCCACCGTTGTGAGCGAACGGCGGGAATCAACTGCGGGAGCGAATTCATTCGCGAAGAGGCCAGTAAATCCAATACATGTGCATCAGCTGGAATACCGCTTTCGCGAATGAATTCGCTCCCACAGTTCGTTCCCGCAAAATTTTCCGCCATAGCGCTGCGGCCACACCAAAAGTGACGAATGCGCAGGACTGCTCCCTTTCTTTACCTGATCGATATGGCCAAGGCCCTGGCCAATCATCAGCGGGAACAGATGCAGGAACAGCGAGTGACGTGAGGGCAAAATAAACCGCCTGTCAGCAGGCGGTTTTTTGTTTCAAAGCAACGTCGTGGGAAAGAATTGTGGGAGCGAATTCATTCGCGAAGAGGCCAGTAAATCCAATACATCTGCATCAGATGGAATACCGCTTTCGCGAATGAATTCACTCCCACGCCAATCTCATTCAGCCGCGAATTCATTTCATCGCTTGAGTAGCGCCAATCAGCTGCCCGCGCCACCATGGGCTTCTTCGAAGAAGTATTCCTTCCAGTCAGTCGCCTTGTTCTTCAGCACGCCCAGCTCATGCAGTTTCTCGGCGTAGATATAGGTGCGTTGCGGCACCACAGTGAAGTCGATTTCCGGATCGGCGACGATCTTCTCGACCAGAGGCAGCGGCAGCTTGGATTGTTCGACAGCAATGTAGGTCTTGGCCGCCGCAGGCTTGTCGGCCTTGATGATCTTCTCCGCCTCGGCCAGGGCGTCGTAGAACGCCTTGTAGGTCTTGGGGTTTTCGTCGTGGAATTTCTGCGTGGTGTAGAGCACGTTGAACGTGGCCTGGCCGCCGAGGATGTCGTAGGAACTCAGCACCTTGTGCACGTTGGGGTTTTCCAGTTCCTGATACTGGAACGGTGGGCTGGAGAAGTGCGAGTTGATTTCCGAACCACCGGCAATCAGCGCCGAGGTGGCGTCCGGGTGCGGCACGCTGACGGAGATATTGTCGAATTTCTTGAAGTTGTCGTTACCAAACTGCTTGGCCGTTTCGATCTGCAGGGTGCGCGACTGGAAGCCTACGCCCGCAGCAGGTACGGCGATGCGATCCTTGTCGCTGAAGTCCTTGAGGGTCTTCACGTTTGGGTTGTTGGTCAGCAGGTAATTGGGCATCGAGCCCAGGGAGGCGATGGCCTTGACGTTCTGCTTGCCCTTTGTACGGTCCCACAGCACCAGCATCGGCGGAATACCGGCGGATACCACATCCAGGGCACCGGCCAGCAGCGCTTCGTTCATGGCCGTGGCGCCGGAAATGCTGTTCCAGTCCACGGTGATATCCAACCCTTCCTGCTTACCGTGCTTCTCGATCAGTTTCTGATCGCGAACCACGTCAAGGATCAGGTAACCGATACCGAATTGTTGGGCGATGCTGATCTTGCCTTCCGCCTGGGCGCCGCTGCTGAGCAAGCCTGCGAACAAGCCGATTGTGGCCGCCAGCACAGTCAGTGCGGGACGTTTGAAAGAAGCTGCCATGTAGAACCTCAGGAAAATTCGAGTGGTGGGTGGTAGTACTCGTTGGAGCAGGGCTTGCCCCGCTCCCACAGGTGTCAGGTTTCTTAGCGCTGCATGCCCCAACGCTTCACGGTCAGCTTCTCGACATTGGCGAACAGCAGGTTTTCCACCAGCAGGCCGATCAGAATCACCGCCGCCAGGCCGGCGAAGACCTTGTCGGTATACAGCTCGTTACGGTTCTGGAAGATGTACCAGCCAAGACCGCCCTTGCCCGATGAAGCGCCGAACACCAGCTCGGCGGCGATCAGGGTGCGCCAGGCAAAGGCCCAGCCGATCTTCAGGCCCGCCAGGATCGAGGGCAGTGCCGCCGGGATCAGGATGTACCAGACAAAGCGCAGCCCCTTGAGGCCATAGTTGCGCCCCGCCATGCGCTGAGTCTCGGAAACGCCAAGGAAACCGGCGTAGGTGTTCAAGGCCAACGCCCACAGCACCGAATGCACCAACACAAAAATCAGGCTGTTCTGGCCCAGACCGAACCACAGCAGGGACAACGGCAACAGGGCAATGGCCGGCAACGGGTTGAACATCGCAGTCAGGGTGCTGAGCAGATCGCGCCCCAACTGGGTCGACACCGCCAAGGTCGTCAGGCCAAAGGCCAGGACAATACCGATCAGATAGCCCTTGACCAGTACGGTCAGGGAAATCCACACCTTGCTCAGTAGCTCGCCGCTGATGATGCCGTCGTAAAATGCCGACGCGGTTTGCAGGAAGCTGGGCAGCAGCAGGTCATTGCCCTGGATACGCGCCGCAATTTCCCACAGCACGGCGAGGGCGATGAGGATCACGCTCTTGCGCACCCAGCTCAGTTGCCAGATGCGTTGGGCCAGGGGGATATCACGCGCCAGGTCTTCTTGGGTGAAGGGCTGTAGCGTGACTTCGTATTCCTCACGGATGGGGGGTGCAAGGCTCATGGTTCTGATCTCTTGAATACTGGTTGCCGACTCTCATGAAACACATGATCTGGTGTGAAATCTTTGAAGGCGCACTTTCTGTGGGAGCGAATTCATTCGCGAAGAGGCCAGCACATTCAACGCATTTTCAGCGACTGAAATACCGCATTCGCGAATGAATTCGCTCCCACAATCAGGGGCTTATCAATAGGCGATTCGAATATCCTGGAAGCTCAGATCGCGCTCCACCGGGCTGCCGTCGCTTTCGTCGAACAGCAGGCGGTGAATGCGTTGCGCCGTGCTCTGGAAGGCAGTACCGCCGAGGCTTTTCAGGTCGAACTGATGGCTGTTGATCTCGGCCCGCACACGTCCCGGATGAGGCGACAGCAGCAGGATGCGATTGCCAACCACCAACGCTTCTTCGATGGAGTGGGTGACGAACAACAAGGTGAATCGCACCTCTTCCCACAGCTCCAGCAGCTCCTCCTGCATCTTGCGCCGGGTCAGGGCATCAAGAGCGGCGAAGGGCTCATCCATCAGCAGGATCTTCGGTTGCATCGCCAGGGCACGGGCAATCGCCACTCGTGCCTTCATGCCACCGGACAGCGTGTGCGGGTAGGCGTCGGCGAAGGCGCTGAGGCCGACTTTTTCCAGGTAGTAACGCGCACGTTCTTGGGCTTCGGGCTTTTTCAGGGTGCGCGAGGCCAGCAGCGGGAACATGACGTTCTGGATCACGGTTTTCCAGGGCGGCAGTTGGTCGAACTCCTGGAATACAACGATCCGGTCCGGACCAGGCTCGGAAACCTGCTCACCGGCAAGGCGAATTTCGCCTTCGCTGGGCCGGATAAAACCGGCCACGGCTTTGAGCAAGGTCGATTTCCCACAGCCAGAAGGGCCAAGCAGGACGAAGCGGTCGGACGGATCGACTTCAAAGCTGACTTGATGGGTGGCCCGCACCACGCGCTCGGGGGTGCGGTATTCCAGGCTGACGTTCTGTACCTTCAGCAGCGCGTCAGGCGCCTGCACAGGCAGCGTCTGGGCAACCGGGCTTTCGCTGGCCGTGTGGCCTTGCAAAACAGCATTCATGAAACGGTACTCCTGAATCAGAACGGCGCATCACCCTGGATGGTGGTGCGGTGCAGCTTGCGACGCAGGTGTGCAGGGCAACCGGCGGCCAGGTGGATCAGCGAGCGGTTGTCCCAGAACACCATGTCGTTTTCCTGCCAGTGATGACGGTAGATATGTTCGGGACGCACGCTGTGGTCGTAGATTTCTTGCAGCAAGGCGCGACTCTCGTCTTCCGGCAGGCCGACGATGCGGGTGGTGAAACCTTCGCTGACGAACAGCGCTTTGCGGCCATTTTCCGGGTGAGTGCGCACGATCGGATGGGTCACTTCGACCACCTGGGCCAATTGCTCCGGGGTCAGGGTCGGGCGCCAGCTGGCGGCGTTATGGCCTTCGCTGTAGCGCGCGGTGTAGTTGTGCACCGCCGAGCGGCCTTGCACCGCCTTGCGCAGATGCTCGGGCAGGGTGTCCCAGGCCAAGTGCATGTCGGCGAACAGGGTGTCGCCGCCTTCACTTGGCAGCTCTTGGGCGTAGAGCATCGAGCCCAGGCTCGGCAGTTCCTTGTAGGACAAGTCCGAGTGCCAGTATTTACCCGCATCGCCCAGGCCGACCGGCTGGCCGTTCTCGACGATATTGGACACGATGAGAATTTCCGGGTGGTTGGCCAGCAGGAACTGCTTGAGCACATGGATCTGCAATACGCCGAAACGGCGGCTGAAATCGATCTGCTGCTGCGGGGTAATGTGCTGGTCGCGGAAGACCACGACGTGGAAGTCCAGATGCGCCTGATGCACGCGGGCAAAATCGGCGTCATTCAGGTGTTTGGACAGATCCAGCCCGACGATCTCTGCACCCACCTTTTCGGCGAATGGGCGCACGTCGAACGATTGATAAGCGGCTTGAGCGGACGATGAAGCGAGAGAGGCAGCGGGCATGTGAACTCCGACTCCAGAAGACTGGTGGTTTAGGGAGTCGACTTTATAGGTATAAGAATAAGATTTTAAATACCGTTACGGCATATTGATATCACTTAACGAGCTAGCACTCGGGAGCCGCAGACTGACTGAGCAGTCAGAGCAGAATCTTGGCTTTTTCCGACGAAAAACCAGGGAGTTTTCTAACAAATGCGAACACAATGCCGATTACGGGGTCTACGCAGGACGCGTGATAAAGCCCCATAAGAATCAGGAGCATTTCGATATGCCAACCCAGAAAGCCTTTAACAACCCCCTCACTACGTCGCTCAAGGGCAATCCGCAAGACATGGTCAAGCTGTTGATCGCCCTGAACCGCGCCCTCGATCCCCAGGCAAATAAAAACGCCGACGCTGCTACCAGCCGTCGGCGTTAATCAGTTCAGCCTGTCACGCGGCAATCAGAACGCTGGCAGAACCGCACCGTCGTACTTCTTGTTGATGAAGTCTTTGACTTGCTGGCTGGTCAGGGCCTTGGACAGCTTGTTGATAGCGTCGGTGTGGGCATTGTCCTCACGCGTTACCAGGTAGTTCACGTACGGCGAGTCGGAACCCTCCAGAATCAACGCATCCTTTTTCGGGCTGAGCTTGGCTTCCAGCGCGTAGTTGGTGTTGATCAGGTCCAGGTCAACTTCTTTGTACACGCGCGGCAGAATGGCCGACTCCAGTTCTTTGAACTTGAAGTGTTTCGGGTTGCTGGCGATGTCTTTGGTGGTCGACAGAGCGTTGGTTGGATCTTTCAGGGTGATCAAACCGTTTTTCTGCAGCAGCAGCAGGGCACGACCAGCGTTACTGCCTTCGTTAGGCAGGGCGATGGTTGCGCCGTCCGGCAGGTCCTTGATGCTCTTCCACTTGCTCGAGTAACCGCCAAACGGTTCGACGTGAACGCCTACACCTACTTGCAGGTTGGCACCCTTGCCCTTGTTGAAACCGTCCAGGTAAGGCTTGGTCTGGAAGTAGTTGGCATCCAGACGCTTCTCGTTCAACTGTACGTTCGGTTGCACGTAGTCGGTGAAGACCTTGATTTCCAGATCCACGCCTTCTTTGGCCAGTTCAGGCTTGATCAGCTCGAGGATCTCGGCATGAGGTACAGGCGTGGCGCCTACCACCAGTTTTTCGCCAGCGTGGGCCAGGCCGATCGACAGGGCGGCAGCCAGTGCAGTCAACAAGAAAGTCTTTTTCATATTATGTCCTTGGCGAAAAGCGCCATCGCCACAAAACGATGGCTTATCAGTAGGTTGCCGCACTCTGATGGCGCGGCGTGAAGCGGACATTACCGAGATTCTTTATTCCAATACAATACTTTTTATTTCAGTGCTTATGCCTTTTTGCGGGGTAGCGGCTAATCGCCATACGCCCGATTCAAGGCAGCGCCTGTAGTAGACGCTTGAGCGCCACCAATTGCTCGGGATCGGCATCTTGCAACAGGCGTCGAACCTGCTCCTCGGGGGACGGACTTTCGGGCAGGCTGAGGTGCTGCGCCAGGACTTCATCGCCCGGGCAGACCAACAGCGCGAAGTGGATAACGTTCTCCAGTTCCCGAGTGTTGCCCGGCCAGCTGTGGGCTTCCAGGGCCGCCTGGGCCGCTTCGCTGATCAGTGGCACGGCAAAGCCCAGGCGCTGGCTATAGATGCCGAGAAAATATTCGGCCAGGGGCAGAATGTCGCCGATCCGCTCGCGCAACGCTGGCAGTTCAAGCTGGCCTTCGCGCAAATAGTGATACAGACGCTCGTGGAACTTCCCCGCCGCCACGGCTGGCGCCAGGTCGATACTGGTCGCCGCGACCAGGCGCACATCCACCGGACTTGGCTGGGCAGCACCGACGCGGGTGACCTCGTGGTTTTCCAGGGCCGCCAGCAGCTTGGTCTGAATCGCCAGGGGCAGGTCGGCAATTTCATCCAGATACAAGGTGCCGCCGTTGGCCGAACCGAACCACCCTGCCCGGCTGCTGACCGAGCCGCTGTGAGCACCTGCGGCGTAGCCGAACAATTCGGCATCGGCGTAGGTCGGGCTGATGGCCGCGCAATTGACTGAGACGAACAGTCCGGAACGGTCGCTGCCGCGATGGATTTGCCGCGCCAGCAACTCCTTGCCGGTTCCCGACTCGCCGCGAATCAGCACCGGCAAGGCGCCCGGCGCCCGCAGCTCCAGTTCTTCACGCAGGCGCCGCGAGCGCGGGTCGACGAACACCAGGGCCTTGGCACGAATGCTCAGTGGGCTTTTTTCAGCGTCGGGGAAGGTCAGCAACGGCTGGCCGAGATCAGGGTGAAGGCTCATGGCAAACTCCCGCCCGAGCCAGCAATTGACTCAGGCGTTAACTAAAGGGATTGACCGTAGTCGGTAACAGAAACGCGAAACAGGCCGCGTCAATTGAGTTCATGCGCGGCGCCGGGCTTGTTGTTCCATTCGGCCCTGCAGGCGATACAGATAGGCGAAACCCTGCTCCCAACGCTGGTGACCAGACTTGACGTTGATATGCCCGGCCTCGCTGAGGATGCCGATCTCGGCGCCCCAGTTGCGGGCGAAGCTCAGGGCGCGCTGAGTGCTGACGGCGGCATCGTTGTCGGAACTGACCACCTGGGTCGGAAACGGCAACAGATCCGTCGGGATCGGTGCAAAGTTGCGCAGCGCCGGCGGGCAGTTCGGCCGCTCGACGTCGGCAGGCGCGACCAGCAAGGCACCGCGCACCTGACGCAACGACGACAGCGGTGCCAGTTGCGCCCAATGCGCCACGGTCACGCAGCCCAGGCTGTGGGCAATCAGGATCACCGGGGTATCGTCGGCAGCGATGCTGCGTTGCAGTTCACCCACCCAGTCCTCGCGACGCGGTTGCAGCCAGTTGTCCTGTTCGACTCGCGAACTGTTGGGCAGACTGTTCTGCCAATGGCTCTGCCAATGCTCGTCAGGCGACCCTTGCCAGCCTGGCACGATCAGATAGCGAATCGATTCGTTATGCATGGGGTCACCTCGTGCATCGTTGCGTTCATGGGGCCAAGTATAAGGACGGGATATATATTCGTTAAGGAATAAGAAGCTATTTATTAAGACCTAAAAGAAATATAAGACACAGAATGGCTCGCATAAAAAAAGGGCCACCCCCTGCCTAAGGAGTGACCCAAGAAAACTGCTGTAGTCCCTGCTCACAACACGTGAGAGCAAGGGTGAAGATAACGAGGCTCTGTTACAAACGCGCTACGGCCGCCCTCCTCATTTGGCGGTGATGACCGACAACTTGGTAATACCTGCCTTCTCGATGGAGGCCATCGCCCGGGCCACTTCGCCGTAGTTGACGCCGTTATCCGCCTGCAATTGCACGCGCACGTCGGGGTTTTTAGCCTTCGCGCTGGCCAGGTTGGTTTGCAGCAGGTCGGGCTGGATTTCGTCCTTGTTGATGAACAGCTTGCCCTTGTCGTCGATGCTTACGACCAGCGGGTCCTTCTGCTCGACGGGCGCCACGGATTCGGTCTTGGGCAGGTTGATCGGGATCGAGTTGGTCAGCAGCGGCGCGGTGACGATAAACACCACCAGCAGCACCAGCATCACGTCCACCAGCGGCGTCACGTTGATCTCGCTGAGCACCTCGTCACTGTCTTGGGTGGAGAAGGCCATATCAGGACGCCTCCTTCACTTTCTGCGAACCTGCGGCCGGCTTGTTCAGCACCGGATGCAGCAGCACGCGGAAGGCGTTTTTCTGCGCCAGGCTGTAGAAGTCGTGGGCAAAGTCATCAAGGTCCGCAGCCGTCAACTTCAGCCGGCGCAGGAAATAGTTGTAGACCAGCACCGCAGGCACCGCGACGGCGATACCGACACCCGTGGCAACCAGGGCTGCACCGATGGGACCGGCCACGGTTTCCAGACTGGCGGAACCGGCAGCGCTGATGCCTTTAAGTGCCGACATGATGCCCCATACGGTGCCGAACAGACCGATAAAGGGCGAAGTACTGCCGATACTGGCGACGATTGCCAGGCCGGTTTCCAGGGAGCGGCGCTCACGCACGATCTGCTGGCGCAGGGCGCGTTCCAGGCGGTCCTGGTGGTTGATCGAATGGGCCAGATCGGTCTGCTGCGTACCCTCCTGCACCTGAATGGCGGCATAGCCAGCCTGGGCGACCCGTGCGGCGGCGCCGGGTTGGGTGGTGGCCAGTTCGGCGGCGGAATCAAGGCTCGACGCGGCCCAGAACTGCTTGTGGAAACGCCTGTCCTGACTCTTCAGGCGGCCGAACTGCACACCCTTGAGCAGAGCCAGCCCCCAGGTGGCGACGGAGAAAATCAGCAGCAGCCAGATAACCGCATGCTCAATGGATTCGAAGGGGGATGCCAATACGTTCATGGTCTGTGCTCTCTTGCTTGTGCATGGGTCTGCTGTTGTGACGGATTAACGAATCTTGAAATCGATGGGTACGCTGACCCAGCCATCAATCGGGTCGTTGCCTTGCTTGGCCGGGACAAAGCTCCAGCGCTTGACTGCTGTCTGCGCCGCTTCGTCGAGTTGCTCGCGGCCGCTGCTCTTCTGGACCTGGATCTCGCTCGGCTTGCCGCTGGCCAATACATGCACCCGCAACAGCACCGTGCCTTCCCAGCCGCGGCGCATGGCCAGGGCGGGATATTCCGGCGCCGGGTTATGCAGGTAACCGGCGTTGGCCGATGCCGGGGTAACCGGTGCTGGCGCCGGTGGTGCTGGTGGCGCTGGGGCCGCTACCGGTGGCGCCGGAACAGGCGGCGCGGGCGGCTGCTCGACCGGCTTGGCCACGGGTTTGGGCGGTGGTGGCTTGACCACTGGCTTGGGTTTCGGGATCGGTTTGGGCGGTGGCGGTTTCACGGCCAGTTCGTCCTCCACCGGCGGTGGCGGCTCTACCACCGGCTGCGGGATCGGCTCGGGCGGTGGTGGCGGGGTTTCCACCACGGGC
>NZ_JBGLYM010000033.1:0-57763 GCF_047303955.1 Pseudomonas sp. Pseusp88
TTTTTTTTTTTTTTTATTTTTTTTGTTTTGGGCTTGTGTGCGTTTGTTGACTACCTTCCTTCACACCGCACGACTCCGGCAGCCGCCAAACGAGCTGTAACTCAATTTTTGCTGACAAACCCGGCAATCAAGCCATTGACCTGTTCCGCCGCTTCCATCTGCACCATATGCCCCTGGCCCGGCAGGACCTCGACCTGGGCATCGAGCCCGGCGCTGTGGCTGGCCGGAATGATTGAGTCATTGGCCCCCCAGATCAGCAGCGTCGGTTTCTCTGCTACAACACTGCGCAGGTCGTTGTGTTGCCGCCCTTCGGTAAACACCGTCGAGACCAACAGACTCAAGGCCGCATCCACGCCTTCGAGGCGCTTGTACTTGAGCATGTCTTCAAGCATCTGTCGGTTGACCAGCTCGGGATTGGAGAACAGCTTGACCAGTTGTGGCTTGAGAGCATTGCGATTGGCAGCGTCGACAAAGCCATGCAGGTACTCGCCATTGATCTCGCTGCCCAGCCCGGCGCTGCCGATCAGGGTCAGGGAGCGCACTCGTTGCGGCGCAAGCCGTGCTGTGTTCAGCGATACCGCGCCGCCCATGGAATGGCCGACCAGATGAGCCTCGGCAACATCCAGATGATCGAGCAGTGCCAGTACCACTTCGCTCAGCTCGGCCAGATCGCCGCGTTGCAGCTGTTTGGCCGATTCGCCATGGCCGGGCAGATCCACGGCGATCACCCGCCGCTCGCTCGCCAGAGCTTCGTGATTGAACATCCAGTTGTTCAGATCGCCGCCAAAACCATGGATCAGCAGCAACGGTACCCCGCCTTCACCGCGCTCGAAATAACGGATCACCCGGCCATCCAGCTCGACTTTCTGCGGCTTCGGCCCGCTGTCTTCCTCGGCGCCATCGCCGGGCACGAAACTGGCCTGGAATTGCTCGACCACTGTGTCGATTTCCGCCTCGCTGGCTTCGCCCTCAACCACGATGCCTAGCAAGGCGCCCACGGCCAGGGTTTCATCCGGGCGGGCGATCTGCCGACGCAGTACACCGGAAAACGGCGCTTCGACGCTGCTGGAGATCTTGTCGGTTTCCACATCCAGCATGTCATCGCCCTTGGTGACCGTTTGCCCCTCCTCCTTGAGCCAGACATCGACACGACCTTCGGTCATGGACAGGCCCCATTTGGGCATGGTCAGGGTATGGATCTGGCTCATGCCCGGCCTCCCCATTCGATAACCTTGAGTACAGCCCGCTCGATCTTCGCCGCGTCCGGGATATACAAGTCTTCCAGGGCATCGGAAAACGGCACCGGGGTATGCGGGGCGGTGACCATTTCAATCGGTGCTTTCAATGCGCCGAAAGCTTTTTGCGCGACCAGGGCCGAGATATCGGTGGCCATGGAGCAGCGCGGGTTGGCTTCGTCGATCACCACCAGGCGCCCGGTTTTTTCGACGCTCTCCAGAATGCTGTCTTCGTCCAGGGGGCTGGTGGTGCGCAGGTCAATCACTTCGCAATCAATACCGCGGCCAGCCAGGCTGCGGGCGGCGTCCATGGCGGTGTTGACCGTGCGTCCGTAGGAGACCAGGGTCACGTCCTTGCCATCGCGGAGAAAGTTGGCCTCGCCGAAGGGGACGGTATACAGTTCTTCCGGCACGTCGCCCTGCATGCTGTAGAGCAACTTATGTTCGCAGAAGATCACCGGATCGTTGTCACGAATGGCCTGAATCAACAGGCCCTTGGCGTCATAGGGCGACGACGGGCAGACCACTTTCAGGCCGGGAATGTGGGTCCATAGCGACGTGAGCATTTGCGAGTGCTGGGCTGCCGCACGCAGACCGGCGCCGACCATGGTGCGGATCACCAGAGGTGTGGACGCCTTGCCGCCGAACATATAGCGAAACTTGGCCGCCTGATTGAGGATCTGGTCCAGGCAGCAACCGGCGAAGTCGACGAACATCAATTCGCACACCGGGCGCACGCCACAGGTGGCCGCGCCCACGGCGGCGCCGACATAGCCCAGCTCGGACAAGGGTGTATCCAGCACTCGGCCGGGGAACTGGTGATACAAGCCTTTGGTCACCCCCAGCACGCCGCCCCAGGCATCGTTATCACCGGGAGAGCCTTCGCCGCCGGCGACGTCTTCCCCCATGATGAATACGCTCGGGTCGCGGCGCATTTCCTGGGCCAGGGCTTCATTGATTGCCTGCTGATAACTGATTTTTCTCGCCATGATTAAGGTCTCGATTGTTGTTATTGGACGAATCATTCGTAGGCGCGGTCGCGATACACGCTGTCTTTAGCCAGCCATGGCCCTGTAGGAGCTGCCGAAGGCTGCGAAAGCGGTGTATCAGTTGATCCATCCGCAGCCTTCGGCAGCGCCTACAGATCCCATTTCAATTCAGAGAGGTGTGCCGTGTTTGATAAAGGCGGCTGTGATCAGGGATAAGACACATACACATCGGTCAGCAGATCCGCCGCTGTCGGCTTGGGATCTTCCTTGGCCTTGCGCACGGCGTTTTCGATCAGTTGCTCGACTTCGCTGTCGATCAGGTCAAGTTGGCTGGTCTGGACCAATCCCGAGCGGGTGCTGCGCTCGCGAAATTGCATCAGGCAGTCGCTGCGTTCACGGAAGTTCTTCACTTCGTCCGGGGCGCGGTAGGTCTGGGCGTCGCCTTCGAAGTGACCGTAATAGCGGGTCAGCTTGACCTCGATCAACGACGGCCCCTCCCCGGCCCGCGCCCGTGCCACGGCGGCTGCGGCCGCTTCATGCACGGCAAAGAAATCGAAACCGTCGACGGTGACCCCGGGCATGCCGAACCCGGCGGCGCGGTCGGCGATATGGTCACAGGCCACTGACCAGTTGGACGCCGTGGCCTCGGCATAGCCGTTGTTCTCGGCGACGAAGATGCATGGCAGATTCCACACCGAGGCCATGTTCATCGACTCGAACACCGCGCCCTCGTTGGAGCCGCCGTCGCCGAAGAACGCCACGGCTACGTTATCGGTACCCTTGAGTTTGGCCGCCAGGGCCGCGCCAACCACCAGGGGCGCACCGGCGCCAACTATGCCGTTGGCGCCGAGCATACCTTTCTCGATATCGGCGATATGCATGGAGCCGCCCTTGCCCTGGCAGACCCCGGTTTTCTTGCCGTAGATCTCGGCCATCATGCCGTACACATCTACGCCCTTGGCGATGCAATGACCGTGGCCGCGGTGGTTGGAGGCGATGCAGTCGCCGTCGCTCAGATGTGCCATGACTCCGGCCGCCGAGGCTTCTTCCCCGGCATAGAGGTGGACGAAACCGGGGATTTCGCCGGTGGCGAATTCCACGTGCAAGCGCTCTTCGAAGACGCGGATGGTGCGCATCACCTGGTAGGCATGCAGCAATTGATCAGTGGTCAGCGATGTCGACATTTTTATTCTCCGATGTTGTCTTGATTGCAAAGATCAGGCGTTAAGAGGGTGCAGCGGATGTTCGCGGTCGATGGCCAGCAAATGCTGTTGTGCGGCATAGGCCAGGACCGTTTCGACGTCGATGGTCAGGGGGCCGTCGCCATCGAGGGTGACCGTGGGACGGTCATGGGGGTTGAATTCGATTTCGCGCTCGCCATCCAGAGCCAGGGTGCCGCGATCAAGGCACAACCGATGGGTGACGCCTGGCTCCAGGCTGCCGGCGCCGAGCACACCGCAGCCCTGCAACAGGCCCGGCGCCAGGGGCGCCAGCAAGGCTTGCGGGGCCTGAGGATCAAGACGCATCCAGGCCCCGCCCGGCGCCTGGCGTGGTACCGGAAACCACAGCCCGCACAGGGCCGAAATACCGATGGATTGCGGTTCGGCAAAGGTCACGAAGACTTCGGCCAGGTCCGCCCCGCTGCTGATCGCCCGGGCTCCGATGAAAGCCAGGGGTGATACCGCCACGTCGACCAGGGCCATCTCACAGAGACCGCGACTGGCCTCCCGCACCACCAGGCGCTTGTTTCGGCGCAGGGCCAACTCGGACGGCACCCGCTGGCTGGCAAACAGGCCACCGGCAAGGCCGACACTGGTGGCTTCGCGCAATTGCGGGAATGCGTTATTGGTGCCAGTGGACAGGGTCAGCAACGGGATATCGCCGACTTCGGCAGCCACCGCCTTGTGCGTGCCATCACCGCCCAGCACGGCAATCAGGCTGACCCCGCGCTCAGCCATCCAGCGTGCCGTGCGGCGGGTGTCTTCGACGGTCTGGCTCAGAGGCTGATCAAGAAACTCCAGCTGCGGCCAGTGGCGCCCCTGGCGAGCCTGGCTGTTTTTCAGAACCGCTGCCGCGATACCGGTCATGTCAGTGGGCATCAGCACCCGCTCGATACCGGTGGCACCAAAAGCTGCCAATAGACGCTGAATCACCGAGACCTTGTCGGTACTGGAAAACAACCCGGCATTGGCAGTCAGGCGGCGCACGTCCCGACCGGAGGCAGGGTTGGCAATGATGCCGACAGTCAGGGGCTGGCGATGGGCGTGCATGGGGCAACCTTTTTATTATTCGATTGCCAGGAGCAGAGCAAGGCCGGTGCCAACGCCGGTCAATATCGCGCAAAGCACCGGGCCAGAGCGCTTCCTGAGCAGCGTCGCGGGCTTGAAAAAAGCGACGATTGAGACAGTTGATATCAACTGGCAGCGAGGTCGGGCGAGACCCTGAGACATCCCGTCTCACCGACAGCCGCCGCTTGTTTGCCTTTGATGAACGGAGCTTAATAGCCCTACAACTAATAAGAAGATCGGAACGGAGGCCTGCAAAAATGCTTTCCGCACACTCAAAAGCGCACGTCGACTGCGTCAGCCGTGTCCTGAAAAACGCCGAACAACTGCCGCAGTTGCCCGTCTCGGGCGTGATTCTCGATTCCTGGCGGCGTTCCATGGAGCAACACCACCTCGACCCCGGCTCGCTGCAAGGCCCGCGGATCCTCTCGCAGAATGTCCTGCAGGAGTGCCGCGAGCGCTCGGAACTGTTTCTGCGTATCGCCAGTGAAGAAGTCGCCCGCCTCCATGGCCGGGTGCGTGATGCCGATTACTGCGTGTTGCTTACCGACGCTCAGGGCCGGACCATCGATTACCGGGTGGAAAGCAGCATCCGCAATGACTGCCGCAAGGCCGGGCTGTACCTGGGCACCTGCTGGTCCGAGGGCGAAGAAGGCACCTGTGGCGTCGCTGCCGTGCTGACCGCGAAAACACCGATCACCGTGCATAAGCGCGACCATTTTCGCGCCGCCTTCATCGGCCTGACCTGCTCTGCCGCGCCGGTGTTCGACCCCTTGGGTGAATTGCTTGGCGTGCTCGACGTTTCGGCCGTGCGTTCCCCGGATGAACGCCGTTCGCAGCATCTGATCCGGCAGATCGTGGTGCAGAGCGCCCGGGAGATCGAGCAGGCATTCTTTATGAGCAGTGCCCAGGGCTACTGGGTCTTGCGCGCCCATAGCAGCCCGAGCTACGTCGACAGCCGCCCCGATTACCTGATGGCCTGGGACGATGATGGCTGCCTGCAGGCCCTCAATCCTGCGGCACGGCAATGGCTGCTGCAGCGCTTCGGACAATTGCCGCAACACATTGGCCAGGTGTTCGATCAGCAGTTGCTGCATCGCGCGGCGGATCAGTCGCTGTGCCCGTTGCAGGGCCTGGACGGCAGCCCGACATTACACGGTCGCCTCAGCGCGCCGCGACGGGTCAAGGCCGCCGCCCCCCGGCCGGCCTTGGCGCCCAGCGAAATCGATCCGCGCGTGGAAGAAAGCCTGCGCCTGGCCGTACGGGTCAAGGACCGTAATCTGCCGGTCTTGATTCAGGGCGAAACCGGCTGCGGCAAGGAAGTCTTCGCCCGCCAGGTGCATCAGGCCAGTCGCCGGGGTGCCCAGCCTTTCGTGGCGGTGAATTGCGCGGCGATTCCGGAAAGCCTGATCGAAAGCGAGCTGTTCGGCTATGTCGCCGGAGCGTTTACCGGCGCGTCGAACAAAGGCATGCAGGGCCTGCTGGAACAGGCCCATGGCGGCACGCTGTTTCTTGATGAAATCGGCGACATGCCCCTGGCCTTGCAAACCCGTCTTCTGCGGGTGCTGTCCGAGGGCGAAGTGGCGCCGCTGGGCGCGTCCAGGCGCAAGGTCGTGGATATCCAGGTGATCTGCGCCAGCCACCGCGATCTGGAAAGCCTGGTGGCCACTGGAGAGTTTCGCGAAGACCTGTTCTTCCGTCTCAACGGCGCACGCTTTCGCCTGCCGCCGTTACGCGAACGCAGCGACCGGCTGAGCCTGCTCAACCGGATCCTTGGCGAGGAAGCCGGGCTCTGCGGGGCCAACGTGCAACTGGGCAGCGCCGCCCTGGAATGCCTGCTCGGCTATCGCTGGCCGGGCAATGTCCGGCAGCTGCGCCAGGTACTGCGCTACGCCTGTGCCGTGTGTGAAGACAACTTCATTCAGCTCGGCGACCTGCCCGAGGCCCTGCAAGGCAGCATTGAGCAACCATCCGACCGGCCCGAACATAATGCCAGCCCTGAACGTCAGGCCCTGATCGATGCCCTGGTCCGCCATCGCTGGAAACCTACCGCAGCGGCCAAGGCCCTGGGTATTTCCCGGGCGACCCTGTATCGCCGGGTGCATGTGCATGGGATTGATATGCCGGGGAGAAGTCGGGGGGCGCCGGGATTGGAATGAGGTTCTGTGGGAGCCTCGGTCAGCCGAATTATCCAGCCTGGCCCCATAAGTAAAACGCCCGATACCGGGTACCGGGCGTTCCAACTCCATCACAGCATCCGTCACGACCGGGGCTTGAGCAGCGTCCTGCTCGGCCCGGCCGTGCCGTTATTGATCTGCTTGCGCAGCACCAACAACCACCAGAGAGCCCCCACACTCAGGGTAATTGCAGTGGTGATCGCACCGGTATGGCTTTCCTCGGGAACACTCAAGGTCAGGATCACCGCCAACGCCCACAGTCCACCCAGTACGATCATTGGCAACAGCCAACGTCCGAGGCTAAACACCCCGGCCGGTGCATTGGGCATGCGTGCGGACCGGTAGGCGATGAAGGCCGCGATCAGGGTCAGCAGATAGGTGCAGTAGTAGGTCAGGCCGACCATCGAGTAGATCGCCGTGACGAAACCACCACTGGCCAGGTTGAGCAACACGGCAATGCCGGTAATCAGCAGAATGGCTCCGACCGGCGTGCCGAAGTGCGGATTGATCCGGCTCAGCAAGCGTGAGCCCGGCAGCATATTGTCCCGCGACAGAGCAAACGTCATACGGGTGGCCACGGCCATATTGGCGATCAGGCAGGCCAGGATCGAGGCGAAGGCAATCACAATCATCACCTTGCCCGCCGCATCACCCAGTTGCAGGCGCACGATATTGATCACCGGGTTTTGCGCCTGGCTGAACAGATCGGGGACGGAGCCAGGAATGGCAATACTGAGCAAGGCGAACACGGCAAAGCCCAGCACGCTGGAGACCAGTACCGCGCGGATCATTGCTCGAGGCGCCGCACGCCGCGGGTCCTTGGTTTCCTCGGACAGGTCCGCCGCCCCTTCCCAACCCAGCAGCACCGACACCGGCAGCAAGGTCGCCAGGGCAATGGTGGTAAAGCTGATGCTACCTCCGTTAACCGGTGCCGCCGAAGTGAGAATGGCCACGCCCTGGGTGTGTTCAAAGAAAAAGAACACGCCGAGGAACAAGGCAATCGCCAACAGGGCCGTACCGATGATCTCGATAATGGCGCCGATATCGTTGATCCGCGTAGCCAGGCGGATGCCGCAGATATTCAACAGCCCCACGACCAGAGTAGCGCCGATGCTCAGGCCCTGGATCTGACCCTGGGTCGGGTTCGGCCAGATTTCCGGGGCGAACACCGTGCCAATCGCCGCCGAAGTGGCCGCCGTACCGGCAATGAAGGAAATGAACGCCACCCAGCCGGTGAACCAGCCAAAGTGATTGCCGGCCAGCCGGCTGGACCATTGATAGGCATAGCCAGTCAGGGGAATCCGCCCGGCCAGGTGGCAATAGACCATGACGATGCAGCACACCAAGGGAATCACCAGCAGCCACAACAGCACGCCGATCCCCCCGACCCGGTTGAACGGGTCGGCAAACAGGGTCACCACGCCGGTATTGATCGACACCATGGAAAACGCCAGGGCGAACGACGTGAAAGCGCTCATGGTGCGGTGCATTTTCTGCTCGTAGCCCAGGCTGGCCAGGTCGGCGTCATCACTGGATAAAGGCGCAGTGCCTGCGGTTTTGGTGCTTGCCGCGTGCTCACTTTCGATGATGGTGCTCATACGCCCTGCTCCTCAATGATGCCGATGACCTCGTCCAGTACATCCAGGGATTTTTCCAACAGCGGTCGCTCGATATCCAGCGGCGGCTTGACTTTGATCAGATTGCCCAGGCCGGCATAGCGGCTTTCACCGAACAGCACACCACGCTCAACACCCAGGCGGTAAACCTCTTGCGCCTCACGGCAGGCAGGCTCTTTGGTCGCCCGGTCCTTGACCAGTTCGATGGAAACCATCAGCCCCGGGCAGCGTACGTCACCGATCAATGGGTGGCGTTTTTGCATCTCGAGCAGGCGCTCAGTAGCGTATTCACCCGCGAGCCGGGCTTTTTCACAGAGTTTGTCAGCGACTATGGATTCGACCGTGGCATAACCCGCCGCCAGGGACACCGGGAAATGCCCGAAGGTCAGCGCCTCCTCGCCTTCATCGAACCAGTTGAGCCTGTTGCTGGCCAGAATCCCTGCAAGAGGAAAGCCACCTCCGACGCCTTTGCCGAAGACAATGATATCCGGGGTGATGTCGTAGTAATCCGCAGCCCACATAGTGCCCATGCGACCAAAGCCGGTCTGAACCTCGTCAAAGATCATCAGCACGCCGAGGCGATCGCAGATCTCGCGCACCCCTTTGTAGTAGGAGCGTGGAAACTCGATATGCCCGCCATTGCCCTGAATCGGCTCCATCATCAGCGCAGCGACCGGGCCGTCAACGCCCTTGAGGATGGTTTCTTCCAGCAAGGCCAGGCACAGCTGCGATTCGGCCTCGGGGTCCATGCCCAGGCGGGGGCGATAGGGGTTGGGATGGGCGACCCGGGTAAAACGCGGCTGAATGGCCAGGAACGGGTTGTTCGGATGGGGCCAACTGGCACCCATGGTGGCCAGGGAACGACCGTGATAGCCATCTTGGAGCACCAACAGATTCTGCGCGCCGGGACGGTTTTTGAAGGCAAGCTTCATGGCCATCTCTCCAGCCAGGCTGCCATGCAGGGCAAAGCCGATCTTGCCCAGGCCCGCAGGGGCCACTTCCTGCAGCTTGCCGACCAGACGGGTATGAGCCGCCGAACCAAAGTTGGGGCGGATATGAGTCATCTCGCGCAGTTGGGCAATGGCAGCCTCGACTACGCGCGGGTCATTGGCTCCCAGGTTGTTGGACCAGGCCTGGGCCGTGCAGTCGATGTACTCCCTGCCCTGGTCATCCCAGACCTGTGAGCCACGGGCCTTGACCAGGTTGATCCTGCCGCTTGCGGGTCCAGTATTCGTCGGAGTGTTTGTCACGTCATTCATCTGCGTTTATCTCTATTGTTGGGGGCAGTTATCAATGGGTGCGCAGTGTTTTTGGAAGGCTCGCCTGCATCGAGTGGTCTTCATCCTAAAGCCCGGTGCCCTTGCATTAGAAAGACGGATTCCAGTGGGATTTATTGGCAGCGCTTATAAATGATGTAATGATCCGCGCATCATTCGCAGGTATGGCGGGACGGGCTCATGTCGATTTCGGGTGTGGATATTCGTCAGTTGCGGGCCTTTGTCATGGTCGCCCAGGAGCTGAGTTTTCTCGGCGCCGCCCAGCGTCTGTTCGTCTCCCAGCCTGCCTTGTCCCAGACGGTGCGCCAGCTCGAAGCGCAACTGGATGTCACGCTGTTCGAACGCAATACCCGTAAGGTCAGCCTGACGGAAGCCGGAGCGGCATTGCTGCCACAAGCCAGGGACATTCTTAAGAAACTCGACGGCCTGGCCCAGACCGCCCGGGATCATGCCAATGGCGTGCGTGGCTCGTTGAAAGTGGGCTTTCTGATTGGTGCCGGGGTTGACCTGATACCGCAGATTCTCAGCTCATTCGCCAAGCGCTTCCCCCAGGTCAAGGTCATCGTCAGCGAGTTTGATTTTGCCAATCCTCATGCCGGTATCACCGATGGCATGGAGGTGGCGATCCTCAGGCCACCGCTGGATATCGACGACGTCGAACTGATTACCCTCATCGAAGAAGATTGTGTCGCCTGTCTGCCCAGTACCCATCGGCTGGCGGGCGAGACCTCGGTGAGCATCCATGAGTTGCTCGACGAACCCATGATCGCTGCGCCGGGCAGCGGCATCTGGCGCAATTACTGGACTGCCAACCATTACCGCCAAGGCAGCCAGGCACCGGTAGTGCACGAGGCATCGACGGTTGAAAGCGAGTTGCAGGCAGTTGCCTCGGAGCGCGGCATCAGCATTACCGCCGCTTCCACAGCGCGTTTCTATGCCCGTCCCGGCCTTTCGTTCCCGGTGATCCATGACATGCCGCTGTGCACCGTCTGTGTGGCCCTGACCAGGGAGCCCAGCGTTGCTGCACGCAACTTCGCCCAACTGGCGGTGGAAGTAGCCCAGGGCAGAAAAGCCTGAGCCGCAGCCGCTACTGCCTGTCCCTTGCCTGCGGCTGCGGCCCGTCCACAGCCTCACCGGCCCTGTCACCCTCTTCACCCAATGCCTGATATTGCTTGCGCAAAGCATGCAATTGCGCTGGATCCATATCTTCCAGGTCGAGCAAAGCAAGGTGGGCGCGCTTGGTGGTTCGCAGCAATTCATCAATCTTGATATGCAGGGCGTCGTTGTCACGGTTCTGGGTGTTCTGGATCAGGAACACCATGAGGAAGGTGATGATGGTAGTGGACGTATTGATCACCAGTTGCCAGGTGTCGTTGAAATGAAATATCGGCCCGCTGACCGCCCAGGCCACAATCACGATCAGTGCCAGGGAGAAGGTCAGCGGGTGCCCGCTCCAGGTAGCGAGCTTTTGGGCGAGCTGTGAAAACTTCATGACGTGTTCCTCAACAAGCTGATATCTCAGACGACATCCTCGTTCCGCGCTTGGTTCAAGCCCTTGCCTCGCCCCGCCGTTCGTCAACTCTGCTGAACCCTGGCCCATCGGCATCAGTCGGAATCTACAGATCGTCATGACGGCGACCGTCTTCGCGCATCCGTAATTCCGATGTGTAATCAAGAGGAACAGGGCAATGGAACATGCAGACACTGTGAAGCCTCGCCCCGCCCACGGGAAGCTGCCATGAGCCAGATCCGCATCGGCATCTCCGGCTGGCGCTATGCGCCCTGGCGCAAGGATTTCTACCCCGAAGGACTACCCCAGGCGCGTGAGCTGGCATTTGCCTCTCGAGCGGTAAGCAGCATTGAGATCAACGGCTCGTTCTACAGCCTGCAAACCCCCGAGCGCTACGCCAACTGGCGCGACGACACGCCGGATGACTTCGTCTTCTCGGTCAAGGCACCGCGCTATATAACCCATGTGCGGCGGCTCAAGGATATCGAGGAGCCCATGGCCAATTTCTTCGCCTCCGGGCTACTGGACCTGGGCGACAAGCTGGGGCCTATCCTTTGGCAGTTCCCACCCAGCATGAAGTTTGATGAGGAGCGCTTTGCGCATTTTCTGCAACTGCTGCCCACCACCTGGACCGCTGCCGGCCGCTGCGCACGGCAATGCGCCGAACGCCTGAAACACAATCGCATTCCTCGAGCCAACGGCCGGTCACGGCTGCGTCATGCCGTAGAGATCCGCCACGACAGCTTTCTCTGCGACGCCTTTATCACACTGCTGCGCAAGCACAAGGTGGCATTGGTGGTGGCCGATACCGCAGGCAAGTGGCCCTACGTCGAGGAACTGACCAGCGACTTCCTCTACCTGCGCCTGCACGGTGACGCCGAGCTGTACAGCAGCGGTTACACGCCGGCAGCGCTGCAACGCTGGGCCCGCCGCATTGAGAAATGGAGCCATGGCGGCCAACCTGCCGACGCCCATCGCGTAATCAAACGCGCCCCTGTCCCGCGTAAATCCAGGGATATCTACTGCTACTTCGATAACGATCTGAAAGTGCGTGCGCCTTACGATGCCCGTCGTCTGCTCGAGCGCCTTGGCCTGGACAAGGGCCTGCAAACCGAGCCAGGGGTAGCGCCAGGAATGGAGCTTCAACAATGACATTGACCGAACCCGCTGACCGTATCGAGGCCGCTACGGCGGTACATCGCCTTACCGTCCTGACCATTAATGTGCATAAAGGCTTCACCGCCTTGAACCGGCGTTTCATCCTCCCGGAATTGCGTGAAGCGGTGCGTACCGTCGGCGCCGATCTGGTATTCCTGCAAGAAGTGCATGGCAGCCATCAGCATCATGCCCAGCGTCACCCCGAGTGGCCGACCATGTCGCAATATGAGTTTCTCGCCGACAGCATGTGGCCGCAGTTCGCCTATGGCCGCAACGCGGTCTATCCCCATGGTGACCACGGCAACGCCCTGCTGTCGAAATTCCCGATCCTGGCCTTCAACAATCTCGACGTGTCGATCCATGGCAACGAGCAGCGCGGGCTGCTGCACTGCCGCCTGGATGTGCCGGGTCATGATGGTGTGCATGCCATCTGTGTACACCTGGGGCTGCGTGAAGAGCATCGCCAGCAGCAGGTGCGCTTGCTGCTGGACTGCCTGGAACAGATCCCCGCCGGAGCGCCGGTAATCGTCGCCGGAGACTTCAATGACTGGCGCCTGCGCGCTGATGCCTTGCTCACCCGCGAATCCCTGATCGAAGTCTTTAGCCATGACGGCGGCGCGCCAGCCCGCAGCTTCCCGGCGCGTCTGCCACTGTTACGTCTGGACCGCATCTACCTGCGCAATGCCACCCCCCTTTCAGCCAAGGTGCTTTCAGCCCGACCCTGGTCGCATCTCTCGGACCATGCCCCCCTGACTGCGCAGGTACAGCTATGAAAAATACCGGTACCTACAACAGCTGGATCGCCGGTAACAACGTACAGCTATTGATCAATGGCGAGGATTACTACCCGCGGGTGTTCGACAGTATTCGCCAGGCCCGGGAGGAAGTGCTGCTGGAAACCTTCATCATCTTCGATGACAAGGTCGGTCAGGCTCTGCAACAGGCCCTGATCGAGGCCGCCCAGCGTGGCGTTCGGGTCGAGGTTGCGGTGGATGGCTACGGCACGGCCGACCTGTCAGAGAGTTTCCTCGGCGCCATGACGACCGCCGGGATCAGGATCCACTTCTTCGACCCGCAACCCCGGCGCGTCGGCGTGCGTACCAACCTGTTCCGCCGCCTGCATCGCAAGATCGTGGTGATCGACGGCAAACAGGCCTTTATCGGCGGTATCAACTACGGCGAGGATCACCTGGCGGAATTCGGCGCCATGGCCAAGCAAGACTACGCAGTTGAAGTCACCGGCCCGGTGGTGGCGCAAATCCATGCCTCAAGTCGACGCCTGCTGGCCGAGGTGCTTGACCCGCCAAGTCAGGTCAGGCCAGCGATAGAGCGGGTCGGCGATGCTCGAGCGATCCTGCTGGAGCGGGACAACCAGCAGCACACCAACGATATCGAAGACCAATATCTGGAGGCTATTCGCGCCGCACGGACGCGTCTGGTGGTTGCCAACGCCTACTTCTTCCCCGGTTATCGCCTGGTCAAGGAGATGCGCAATGCCGCCCAGCGCGGCGTGGCAGTGACCCTGATCCTGCAAGGACAACCGGACCAGCGTTGGGTCCGGGCCTTTTCACGTCTGCTCTATAACCGTCTGCTGCGCGATGGCGTGACCATCCTGGAATACACCCAGCGCCCTCTGCACGGAAAAGTCGCCCTGGTGGATGATGAATGGGCCACTGTGGGCTCGAGCAATCTCGACCCCTTGAGTCTGGCGCTCAACCTGGAAGCCAACCTGTTCATTCGTGATCGGGCGTTTAACCAGCATTTGCACACGCATTTGAAAGAACTCGCCGAGCGACACTGCAAGCGCATCAGCCTCGAACGCATGATCCGCGGCTATTGGTGGCGGGCGCCGCTGATTTTCCTGTGTTACCACTTTATCCGTCACTTCCCGACCATCGCTGGCTGGCTCCCCGCTCACCGGCCGACCCTGAAATCGGCCCCCATCCCAGCGGGCCCCGCACCCGTCGAAAACACCGCCGACTATCAGGAGGGCAAGACCTGATGAATACCCGACCCTGGCGCAAGTGGCTCAAGCCCGCCCTCACCCTGTTTTTCCTGCTGTTGATTCCAGCGCTGCTGTACATGATGGCGCGCAACCTGGACTGGAACGAGGTCAAGCAATCACTCCATGCCTACGGCCCGGGCACTCTGACCCTGGGGTTGGTCCTGGCACTGTGCAGCTATGGTGTGTTCAGCGCTTACGATCTGGTCGGCCGCGCCTATACCGGGCACCACCTGCCCGCCCGGCAAGTGCTGCCGGTGGCCTTTGTCTGTTATGCCTTCAACCTCAATTTCACCACCTGGGTCGGCGGCGTCGCCCTGCGTTACCGCCTCTACAAACGTCTGGGCCTGGATACCGCCACCGTCACTCGTATCATCACTCTGGGTATTATCACCAACTGGGTCGGCTACATGGCCCTGGCCGGGGCAGTGTTCGCCCTGCGCATGGTCAAGCTGCCGGAGGGCTGGGTGGTGGGCGTGACAGGCCTGCAACTGATCGGCTTCCTGTTGCTGGCCCTGGCGGCGGGTTACCTGTACGCCTGCGGTTTCGCCAAAAAGCGCACCTGGACCTGGCGCGAGCATGAGGTGGAATTGCCATCGCTGCGCCTGGCCCTGATCCAGGTCGGCCTGGGCGCGACCAACTGGGCGCTGATGGCGGCGTTGATCTTCTGGCTGCTGCCTCGGGAACTGTTCTATCCGTCAATCCTCGGCATCCTGCTGATCAGTTGCATGGCCGGGGTCATCGCCCATATTCCCGCCGGGCTCGGCGTGTTGGAGGCCGTGTTCCTCGCCCTGCTCCACGGCCAGCTTGGCCAGGGCACCCTGGTTGCCGCTCTGCTGGGCTACCGTACCCTGTATTTCCTGATTCCTCTGTTGTTGGCGGTCGCGACCTATCTGGTCCTGGAAAACCGCGCCAAGGCCATGCGCGAACATGGCAAGGCCACGCTCGGCAAACCCTGAGCGCGATGACGGTCATGGACGACCGTTTATCCGCGCGTCTGAACCCTTCTGCACGAAACACTGCTCTGAAGCTTAGGCAAGCGCATTAACGCTGATGGCTACGGAGGAGGAACGACCATGCCACGAGGAAGCAAAGCCAAGTACACCGAAAAACAGACAACCAAAGCCGAGCACATCGAGAAAAGCTACGAGGCCAAAGGTGTGCCCAAGGCTGAAGCTCAAGCCCGTGCCTGGGCCACGGTGAACAAGCAGTCCGGCGGCGGCGAACGCAGCGGCGGCTCTGGCCGGCATACCAGCGGTGAGAGCAAGCAAAAGGCCCGGCAGGCTTCGGCACATCGCGCCGCACAGACCCGCAAGGGCGTACCCCGCCCCGATCAGCCGTTGGAAGAGCTGACCAAGACCGAACTGCTGGACAAGGCGCGCAAACAACACATCGCCGGACGTTCGACCATGCGCAAGGCGCAACTGATCGAAGCCCTGCACCACGCTGCTTGAACACCCTGCCCGCCGCGTCCTGCGGCGGGCAGTTACAGGAAGATCAATAGCGCCCTCAGGAGCACAGCCATGAGCATCATCCAGGATCTGGACCCGGGCAATCTGCACAAACTGCTGCATGACTTTGCCCAACGTCCTCAGGTAAACGAGGCCGATAGTCGACTGGGCCAGCTCATGCAGGACCTGCAAGCCGCGCAGCTCGATCGCCTGCCCCTGCCCGGTCAGCAGACCCTGCGCCGCTGGCAGACCCTGGCGCGGGTCGCCGGCTGTGACCTGGCTCTGGCCAAGCTTTATGAAGGCCATACCGATGCCTTGGCCATTCTTGCCGAATGCGACGCAGGACATCTGACTGAAAGCAAAGGTATCTGGGGCGTCTGGGCGGCGGAGATGCCCGGCGCGCGCACTCTGATTAATGGCGAAAGCGAACAGGTCCGCTTGAGCGGCAGCAAGGCCTGGTGTTCCGGTGCCTTGCAGATTGACCGCGCCCTGCTCACCGCCTGGGACAGCCAGGATCAGCCACAGCTGGTGGCCATTGAGCTGCGTCATCCCAGCCAGCGTATCCATGGCGATAACTGGCAGGCGGTAGGCATGGCAGCGACCCAGAGCGTGGAAATCGAATTCGATAATAGCCCAGCCGTGCGGATCGGCCGGCCAGGACAGTACCTGTCGCGCCCCGGCTTCTGGCAAGGCGGTGGCGGCATTGCGGCCTGCTGGTATGGCGCGGCCCAGGCGCTGGCGGACTACCTGCACCAGCATCGCCGCCAACCGCGCCAGGATCCCCATGCCGATGCCCACCTTGGCGCGGTGGACGCGGCTCTTTACGGTGCCCGCGCCGCCTTGCGCGAGTGTGCCGCGTGGATCGACTGCCAGCCTGATGCCGATGCCAGTCTGCAAGTACGGCGCCTGCGTGCCCACGTGGAGAAGGCAGTCAATACAGTGCTCGAACATGTTGGCCGGGCCTTGGGCGCCGGGCCGTTTTGTCGTAACAGCCATTTCGCCCGTCTCAGCGCCGATCTGCCGGTGTTCCTGCGCCAGAGTCACGCCGAACGGGACCTTGCCAGCCTTGGCCAACAACTGGCCCGGATGCCATTGGGAGACTGGTCGCTGTGAAAGCCAATCTGATTCAAGACAGCCGCGGCACCACCCTGAGCGAATGGCAGCACTCCAGCCGACTGGCCAATGCGCCGGGCATCACCGTCGACGAACTGTGTCCGCCGGGTCAGCGCCTGGTGCTGGTGGCGCCCCATCCGGACGATGAAATCCTCATGGCCGGCGGCCTGCTGAGCGCGTTTCGTGGCCGTGAGCACGAACTGCTGATCGTCTCGGTCACCGATGGCGAATGCAGTCACCCCCATTCCAGTGACTGGACTGAGCAGCGCCTGCGCGAGCAACGACCACAGGAAAGCCGTGAGGCTTTGCAACGCCTGGGGCTAAACGTCGAAGCCATTGAATGGCTGCGCCTGGGCCTGCGTGATACGGATGTCGCCAAGGACGAACACCATCTGGTCAATAACCTGTGCCAACTGCTGGACAACAATGACGCCCTGATGACCACCTGGCAGGTCGACGGCCATGGCGATCACGAAGCCGTTGGTCGAGCCTGTGCTCAAGCCGCCCTGGCCAGCAATATCCAGCTGCTGGAAGTGCCGGTCTGGGCCTGGCACTGGGCAACCCCCGAAGACGAACGCCTGCCCTGGCACCGGGCGCGTCGCCTGGCCCTGGACGAGGACACCCTGGCCCGCAAACGCCAGGCCATCGCCGCCCACGCCAGCCAGGTCACCGAGGACGGCGGACGCGCTCCGATCCTGTCCGCTGCCACCCTTGAATGTCTGCTGCAACCCTTTGAACTGGTGTTTGTATGAGTGTCGACCCGCAATATTTCGCCCAACTCTACGCCGACAGTGATGACCCCTGGGCCTTTCGCAGCCGCTGGTACGAGCGGCGCAAGCGCCACCTGACCCTGGCCAGCCTGCCCCGGCAGTCCTATCAACGGATATTCGAGCCGGGCTGCGCCAATGGCGAACTCAGTGCGGCCCTGGCCAGACGCTGCGACAACCTGCTGTGCCAGGACCTCGACCCTACCGCCCTGGCCCTGGCCCGCGGTCGTCTGGCCGATGCGCCCCACGCCCACGTCGTAGCTGGCAGCGTGCCGGATGACTGGCCATCGGGGCTGTTCGATCTGATCGTGCTCAGTGAATTCGGTTATTACCTGGAGCCCGGGCAATGGCGCAAGGTGATCGAACGGGCGGCGACGAGCCTCACTAACGATGGTGCCGTTTTGGCCTGTCACTGGCGCCATCCCATTGAGGGCTGCCCGCAGAACGGTAATCAGGTACACGACTTGCTGGACGAGCATTTACCGCTGTTTCTCATCATGCGTCACGAAGAAACCGACTTCCTGCTCGAGTACTGGTGCCGCAAGCCTGATTCCATCGACCTGGACGAGACCTGCTTATGATCGCCGTCGTCATTCCCGCCCATAACGAAGCCCGTCGCCTCGGGCGTTGCCTGACTGCGGTCAAGATCGCCGCCCGGGAAGCCGAAGCCGCCGGGCATCAGGTGGAAATCCTCGTAGTGCTGGATCGATGCTGCGACAGCAGCGCCGTCATTGCCAGGCGTCACGGCGTGCAGACCCTGGAAATCGACGCGCAGAACGTCGGCCAGGCCCGCCGCGCCGGTGCCGCGCTGATGCTCGAGCGCGGCGCGAACTGGCTGGCCTGTACCGATGCCGACAGCCGCGTGCCACCGCACTGGCTGCTCTGGCAGATCGCCTGCGGCGCCGACGCGGTGTGCGGCATCGTTCATGTGCAGCGCTGGCAACCCTGGCAAACCGCCCAGCTGCGGCGGCTGTATCGCAGCCGCTACCAGGCCCGGGACGGCCATCGGCATATCCACGGCGCCAACCTCGGCGTCTGCGCCATCGCCTACCAGCGCGTCGGTGGTTTCCAGCCCCTGGCGGCCCATGAGGACGTGCAACTGATCAGCGACCTGCAGGCCAGCGGCGCCCATATTGCGTGGACAGCCGGGCATAGCGTAGCGACGGACAGCCGCGGTGACAGCCGGGCGCGAGGTGGGTTTGGCGATTATTTGAATGAGTTGGCTGAGGAACAACACTTAACTATTTGAATAAAAACAGATTATCTATAGAAGTTGCCTTGGCCGGGAGAGCGCTTTATTGGGTAGGAGCGAAGTGGCTTGCATAGCATCGTGGTAAAGAGAACGTAGCGACTGATGCCTGCCGTCCGAGCTGCCAATTCCAAACACTCGCGCGTATAGAGAACTGCGCTTTCGAGCGTATTGCCGGGCAAAAACCAAGCAGTCCAAAGCGTTGTGAACTTGCGCTTAGTGAACATTCCCGCCTTAAGAACCCGCTTGAAAAACCTCACTTTAGCTTTAAAAAAGGAAAGACTCGGCAGTTACCTTTTGTCGACTGGAGATGGCGCTCGTAAAACGATAAGCTAGATTAAGCCGGGTAGATAACAAGAGCACATCATCAAAGTAAATCACCCAGATCGCCACCTTCAAATTAACGTCTTCCTTGAATAGTAGCTCAAGTGATTATTTGCGGCGAGTACACACCAACAAGCCCAAGGACTCATGAAATGAACGGAAGACAAAAGAGCTTAAAAGAACTGTTTAAAACTCTCTTCTGGCCAGCCGCCGCCGGAAGCGTTTTTTGGTCGTTTTGTACAATACTCACAAGAACCGATAGCTTGCTTACAAAACCAGAAACCCTCTCAAGTTTAATAATTTTACTTCTACTGTCCACCTACCTTTCACTGGGCTGGCTTATGAGCTATGAAAATATACCTTCCGCCCTGCCTGCTAAATTCTGGATCTTTGACTGCATCCATGTGTGCGCTATTATTTTTGCTGCACTGAGCGCAACTCAAAACATACCACTGCTCACAAAAACCTCAATATTCTTTTTTGCAGCAACGGCTTTAGGCCACCTTATAGGCGCATGGGAACTTAAGGACCCAAAGAAAAAAGATAGATATTGGCTGACAATTATTAATCTTTCCGGGGTTATTATAATAGTGCTGGGTGATCAAATATCACTTGATGTATGGCCGCTACCTTCCAGCTATGCAGTGGTCATTTCTCTCTGGTTGATTTTTCGCCATAGCGAAGTCAAGGAATTATTCAAGAAGTAACACCGCTGACTAGAACCAAAGAATTTTAAGGTCAAACTTCTTTTCACCTGAATAGAAAAAAGGAGCGCTGAGCGCCCCTTTTTCAGGCTCTGTACGAAATGTTTTCGAGCGAAGGTCAGGCAAGGCGAAAACAGGCGAGGAACGCCGGGGTCGCGCTCGACTTTACTGGCTGTAAATGAGCATTCCGAGCCTGTTTTCAACGCTGCATAACCGAGCGCAGATACATTTCGTACCGAGCCTAGAATTGATCAAAAGCACGTCTGCCTACAGCTTATCCAGCCACCGAAGAATGAAGCGGTTGCCCTCCGGGCGATTTTCCGCCGTGCTTTCGAAATAGAGATTGGCATTCCAGCGTGCAATCGCTCAACTGACAGAGCCGCACAAACCGAATATCCATTGGCACTCCGCGACGTGATGACAGTCTGTCTCTACACTGCCCGCAAGTCCTATGGAGATCGCCATGATTATCGTCCACCACCTCAATAACTCCCGTTCCCAGCGCGTGCTCTGGCTGCTGGAAGAGCTCGGCCTGCCCTACGAGATCAAGCGCTACGAGCGAGATCCGCAGACCAATCTGGCGCCGCCGGAGCTCAAGGCCATCACGCCGCTGGGCAAATCCCCGGTGATTCAGGACGGTCCCCATACCCTGCTGGAGTCGGGCGCCATCCTTGATTATCTTATCCGCCGCCATGGCGAAGGGCGCCTGCAGCCTGATCCGACGACTGCCACCTATGACGAGTACGTGCAATGGCTGCACTTTGCCGAAGGCTCGGCGATGCTGCCGCTGATGCTCAACCTCTATGTCAGCCGCCTTGGCGAGGCCGGGGCACCATTAAAGCCGCGCATCGACGCGGAAGTGGCCAATTACCTGGGCTATCTGGACAGCGCCCTTGGCCTGAGTCCCTATCTGCTCGGTGATGAATTCACGGCGGCGGATATCCAGATGAGCTTTATCGGTGAAATCGCCAAGGCTTTTGGCAAGCTGGCCAGCTATCCCAATGTGGCAGCCTGGGTAGCACGCTTCCAGGCGCGCCCGGCCTACAAACAAGCCATTGAGCGAGGCGGCGAATACAGCTTTGCCCGTTAGTGGCTGATAGCGGACTCACAGCCGAACGTCAGGCAGTACGGGCGCAGTGCTGACAGGTCGCCGAGCAACTGCTGCAAGGCGGCCGACTCAAAGTGCTCAGTCATCGCCCGGGCACATGCCCAATCGCCCCGGATCAGCCAGGTATTGGCTCGCTGCGGATCAGGGCACAGGCCATAGCCGATACAGTCGGGGATGGCGGCCAGGACCTTAAAGGTTTCTTGCAGTGCCTCGGCCAGGGCAATGCCCTGATCAGACCGTAACTGCACAATTATCTGATGGCTGACCATGGAGTCGCTCTCTTGCTCGATTCTCGATGGTGCCTATTTTGCGGCGGTTAACGCACGGGCAAAACTCGCGTTTGCTTACGTCCGCCATAGGGTGCTCGGCTCAGCAAAGCCGAGGGTTGGGCGGGCAAGCGCCGCGATGGCCTGGCGTCTTATTCACATTTTTGCCGTCGCAGCGCATTCCGAGTCGGTTCAGCTATGGGCGCCGATACCGCCAAATTCCAGGTCCACACGCTGACTGATTTGCTCGGCCGTCAGATCTTCCTTGTGTGTAGCCATGAACCAGACGATACCGTAAGGATCACGCAAGACTCCGCTTCGATCTCCATAGAAATGATCGGTGGGTGCGCTGATCTCCACAGCCCCGGCCTGTATTACCCTGGCGAAACGCGCGTCGACATTGTCGACATACAGGTGCAGCGCTACGGCACCTGCCCCTGCGCCAATCGGCGAGCCCGGCAGGCGATCGGCAACCATCAGTGACGAATCGCCAATGCGCAGTTCAGCGTGGCCGACCTTGCCTTGAGCGGTAAACACGCTAAAGGTCTGTTCGGCACAAAACGCCCTGACATAGAAATCGATGGCTTCACTGGCATTGTCACAGGCAAGGTAGGCAGTAATGCCGTGGGGCCGTTTCGGTAGGGATTTGACAGTCATTATGTGAACCTCCTGGTTGATGTGACAGGCTCGCGCACGCCCGACAATCCTCCACAGCCACTTACGATGCGCCAGCATGTTCACTAATAGGTATAGGCGGTTTCGCGGCAGATACACGCTCGAGCCTTCAACTATTTCCTTACGGAACCTGCGGCAATAGACGAATGCTTCAACTTCTTGAAAATCTGGCTATATATCCTGCCCTCAAGCCCTGCCAAGCCACTAATCTGCGCGCTGTCGTTAAGGGTTCCAAGACCGGATTTGACCATCCGGGCTCAGGAGCCACGTGAGTTGGAATGAGTTTGTGTGGGAACCGGCTTGCTGGCGATGGCGCCAGATCGGTCACCGATACTGTCGCGAATTTTTCCACTAGGTCGCCACCAAGGCCGCCCCCCCCCATGCAAGTCCGTTAGAGGGTGTAAGAAATCCCCACCTGCACCGTACGCGGCGCACCTGGATAAGCGTAGATATTGCCGAACGCGCCTTCCTCATAGTCGCGATTAAACAGGTTCTTCACATCAAGATTGAGCCGAACCTTGTCGTTGACCTTATAGAAGCCGAGCAGATCGACCACGGTATAGCTGCCCATGGAGAAAGCCGTATTGGCGGTCTGCCCGGCGCGCTCGTCGACATAACGACCGCCAGCGCCCAGGCCGAGACCACGCAGGGCGCCGTCCTGGAATTCGTAGACGTTGAGCAGGCTGAAGCTGTTGCGCGGGATATTCAGCAGGCGAGTGCCGGACTCGATCACCTTGTCCTTGGTCACTTCGGCGTCGACATAGGCGTAGCCCCCGATCAGGCGCCACTGCGGTGTGAGGTTGCCGGTAACGTTGAGGTCCAGGCCACGGCTGCGCACTTGCCCGGCGGCGATGCCGAAGGTGTTGTCCACGGGGTCGGTGGTCAGCACATTGCGCTTATCGATCTGGTAGATCGCCGCATCAACGCTCAACTGGCGGTCCAGCGCCTCCCACTTGACGCCCATCTCCACGGACTTGCCCTTTTCCGGCTCAAACCCACCGCCCAAGCGGCTGGCGCCGGTGTTGGGCTTGAACGAACGAGCGGCATCGGCATAGATGGCAACGGTATCGGTCAAGTCATAGGTGATACCGACCCGCGGGGTCACGGCGTTGTCGCTGGCGCTCCAGTTGCGGCCTCCGGTCACGTAGGTCTGGTAATCGTGCTCGAAGCGCTCGAAACGTGCACCGGCCAATACTTTCAGGCGCTCGGTCAGAGCGACCTGATCCTGCACGAAAGCGGCATAGGTCTTGAGGTTTTCCCGGTCATCGGTCGGGGTTCGAGTCAAGGCGGGGCGAGCCTGGCCGTAGGTCGGGTTATAGATATCGGTGGTATAGGCCGTCACCGCACCGCTGGAGCGTTGAATGATCGAGGTGTAGTCATAACTCTCGTATTCCACACCGGTCAGCAGGGTGTGCTCCAGACCGCCCGTAGTGAAGTGCCCGGTGAGGTTGAGCTGGGTGTCCTTGTCGGTCCACTCAAGCTTGCGGTAGTTGAAGTTGCGCCCCAGGGTCCGACCGTCAGCAGCCAGGCCGTTGGCTTCGATGGCATTGCCCTGCAAGGTGCCGTCGAGCCACTGGAAGCCGCCGCCCAGGGTCCAGTTTTCATTGAGCATGTGCTCGAAGCGCAATTGCGCCATGTTGTTGTCGTTATGCAGCTTGCCCACATCCTTGTCGCCGAAGAACGTCGAGCGCGATGCGGTGCCGGTCTGGGCGGGATAGCGGGTCAGGCCACGGTCCAACGGGTGATTGTTGCGCATGAAGTCGCCTTCGAAAACCACCTTGGTGGCGTCGTCGACCTGCCAGCTTAGCACCGGGGTCACACCGTAGCGTTCGGTCTCCACATGATCGCGGAAGGTATCGCCGCCCTCACCCACCACATTGACGCGATAACCCAGGCGGCCCTGCTCATCCAGCGGCCCGGACGCATCCAGGGTGCCACGACGCATGCCCTGATCATCCAGTTGGCTGCCCAGGGTGACGGTACGTTCTGCCAGGGGTTGCTTGGACACCACGTTGAAGGTGCCGCCGGGGTCGCCACGGCCATAGAGCATGGTGGCCGGGCCGCGCAGCACCTCCAGGCGCTCGATGGTGTTGGCATCGGGCATGTTCGGGTAACCACGGTTGATCGGGAAGCCGTTGCGGTAGAACTCACCGGTGGTGAAGCCACGCACGGTAAAGGTGGTCAGGCCCTGACCACCAAAGTTATTGGCACGGCCGACGCCACCGGCGTAATCCAGGGCATCCTGCAAGCGGGTCGCGCCAAGGTCTTCCACCACATCCTTGGTCACCACGCTGATGGACTGCGGAGTTTCATGAATTGAAGTATCGGTGCGCGTCGCACTGGCCGAACGGGTGGCGCGGTAGCCCTTCACCGGACCCTGGGCGGTTTCATAGTCCTGCGTGCCGACAATATCGATGGCTTGCAACTCAAGGCGGGATTTGTCGGCGGCGGCCTCTTCAGCCAGGGAAAACGGAGAAAACGCTTGCAACACGCAGAGGGAAAGCAGAGTACGACGCATCGTGGAGTTGCCTTGTTGAAAGAAGCAGGACGAATGGCATACAAGCCAAAAAATGGACGCGAATGGTATGCCATAACATATGCGAATGACAATATTTCTTATTTGTCACTTTCAAATGAAATCGGTCAGCTTTTTCAATCAGGTCATGTCCGCAGTCGATCTACAGGGCCTTGGCCGCCCCCAGCAGAAACGAGCGCACCACCCGCTTGTGTATCGGACTGATTACCGCGATATAGGATCGGCCCAAGGTGTTATGGCAGTGCACCACCGTGGAAACCACCACTTCCCGCCCCCGCCCTGACGACTGCTGCCGGATCAGCACCGACAACTGGAAATCCAGATGGCTGTCCTGCTCACCCAGGACAATCTCGTCCGGCGTGCGCTGAAGGATGCGGAAAAAATCGATATGTTCGAAGCCCTGGGCCACCGAGGCATCGCGCAGCTGCGCCGACGTCTTCACTCCGAAAACACTCATGATCCGGTCCCTGGCACGCATCAGCCCGTGGAACCACGGCGCCGGACTGCTGAGGATCAGCCGCGCCAGATCCTCGGCATTGCCGTTGAAATGCGCGGGCAGCGGCGTGGCAAAGGCATCGGCCAGGTGATTCGTCTTGAAGGCAGAACGAACCAGGCTGTGCTCGGGCACGGCCACGGCGCTGACCAAGGGGGTGGGCATGCTGACTCCTTAGAAAATGCTTGAATCCGAAATCTAGCATGTCAGCTTGAGATACATCGTCAGCTGAACCCACTTGATATCGTGGAGCCGCTCGACGCTCAGGAATGACCCGCAGCAAATCCGGGGTTGAAGGCCATGGCGTTCCCGTACGACACTTCGATGCCCTGCTGCATCTGGACCAGTGGCAAGCCCTGGCGGCGCGACTCAAGGCGGCGGGCACCGAGTTCATCATCGAGCCGTATATTCGCTTCAAGGGCGAACCCGGCGAGCAGGCCACCATATTTTTCCTCGTTCCCAGTGGCAACGCCCTGGAATTAAAGGCCTTTGCCGACCTGAGCATGCTGTTCGCAAAATAGAGCGAGATTGAAATGAAACGTTGGAATATCGCGATAACCGGCTTTGGCTCGATTGGCAAAGCCGTGGCGCAGATCGTTGCACAGCGCCAGTCGCACTATCAGACGCGCTACGGCGCAGATGTACGGGTGGTCGCGGTATGTGGCTCACGCGCCGGGCTGATCGACCCGCGGGGGCTGGCCCTCGACGGCGAGGCGCCTGTGACCTTGCAGGCAGGCGTGACCGGTGACAGTTTTCTGCAGAATGCTGGCGCTGATGTACTGATCGAGGCCGGCCTCACCGACTACGAAACCGGCGGCGCTGGTTACCGTTACATTCGCGAGGCGCTGGGCCGGGGCATGCACGCCATCAGCATCTCCAAGGGCGCCCTGGTCTTCGATTACCCCGGCCTGGCGGAACTGGCGCGCAATAACGGCGTGCAGTTGAAGATCAGCGGTGCCACTTCAGCGGCATTACCGACCATCGACCTGCTGCAATACAACCTGGCCGGATGCCGGATTCTCGAGGTCGAAGGCATCGTAACCGCCACCAGCAACTTCGTTCTCAGCTCGATGATGGACGGCCGAAGCTTCGACGATGCCGTGGCCGAAGCCCAACGCCTGGGCATGGCCGAGCCCAACCCGCGCTTCGATGTCGAGGGCTGGGACACGGCCTGCAAGATCAATATTCTGGCCAACGCCGGTTTCGGGGCGAACCTCGGGCTGCACGATATTCCGCGCGCGGGCATCGAGCAGATTTCAGCGGCCGATATCGCCCGCTGGAAGTCCGAGGGCGTGGTACCCAAGCTGGTGGGGCGTATCGACAACCTTGGCGATAGCCTGCGGGCCTCGGTGGAATTGCGCACCTACGCTCTGGACGATCCGTTTGCCCAGGTCAGCGCCAAAATGAAGGCCATTCGGGTCCGCACCGACATCATGGGCGAAATCATGGCCATTGGCGTCACCAGCCCGCTTGCCACCGCTGCGGCGGCCCTGAAGGATTTCGAACACCTGTTGATGGCAAGCAGCCGCTAACCCACTTTCTGGAGTCACCATGCGCGTCCACGTCCTGCAACACGTGCCCTTTGAAGACCTGGGCAATATCCAGTCCTGGCTTGATGAACGAAATGCCCGCATCAGCTACAGCCGCTTCCATCAGTCCGCCGAGCTGCCTGAGCTGGAGTCCATTGACCTGCTGATTGCCCTGGGCGGACCGATGAGCGTCAACGATGAAATCGAGCTGCCTTGGCTGGTCGCGGAAAAACGCTTTATTGCCCAGGCCATCCAGCAAGGCATTCCCATGCTGGGCATTTGCTTGGGGGCGCAGTTGATCGCCTCGGCCCATGGCGCTCGGGTCTATCCGGGGCTGGAGAAAGAAATTGGCTGGTTCCCCATTACAGCGTCCGCCCCTGCGCCGGACTGCTTCAGTTTCCCGGCCAGCATCGAAGTACTGCACTGGCACGGTGAAACCTTCGACCTGCCAGCAGGCGCCACGCGCCTGGCCAGTAGCGCAGTGTGCCCGAACCAGGCGTTCCAGCTCGGCCCACGGGCGATCGGCCTGCAGTTCCATATGGAAATGAACCGCGCCAGTGTCGAGGCAATTCTGGCGCATTGCGCTGATGAGCTGGTGGCCGGCCCTTACGTGCAGACCGAAGAAACCCTGCGTGCCACGACGGACGAACGCTATAGCAACGTCGAGCCGCTGATGCATGAGGTGCTGGCGTATCTCACCCGGCCTTGAGCTGAACCTAAAAGGCATCGCGACGGCCCAACCTGTTTACCCTTGTACAGGAGACAGACCATGGACAGACAAGCGCTGCGCGAAGCCTATCAAGGTTATATCGATTGCCTTAACCGTCAGGACTGGCCGGCCCTCGGTCAGTTCGTCGGCGAGCAGGTTCACTACAACGGCAAACTGATCGGCCTCGACGGTTACCGGCACATGCTCGAAGGCGACTTTCGTGCCATTCCCGATTTACGCTTTGTCATCACCCAACTGATTGCCGAGCCGCCTCACATTGCAGCGCGGCTCAGTTTTGACTGCACACCGGTGGGCGAGCTGTTTGGTTTGCCGGTGAATGGGCGGCGGGTGCAGTTTGGCGAGAATGTGTTCTATGAGTTCAGCGACGGCAGGATTTGTAACGTGTGGTCGGTGATTGACAAGGCGGCGATTAAGCAACAATTGACATGAGATATACACATTAAGCCAATGATTTTATTTGAATTTATAAACCAATACTCCTTAACAGAATGCATAGTTCTTGTAGGAGCTGGCTTGCTGGCGGTAGCTGCATGACAGGCGACACCCTCGTTGCCCGACCTGACGCTATCGCCAGCAAGCCGGCTCCTACGGGTCTCATTTCAACTCGATAGATATAAATAAATACCTTATAATTCAATAGGTTAAATCAATATTTTAACCTAATATCTCACCACTATGATCCGCCTCCCCACGCTTTCAGTAGCCACTGGCAGGCACACGATCTTTATCAATCCCGCGTTTGCGCAATAGCCTGCGAATGACGATCACCTGGGCGGGCAGCGCCGTTTCATCGCCGAACAGCAGGTAGAGGCGAATACCCGGATCGATGGCAAAAGCCGCTGGCAGGGTGCGCCTCGCTGATTTCCAACCGCCCCCCCACCTGAGCGCAAGCGGCCCAAACCGAAAGCGGACCGTTGTCACCGTCCAGGACTAAGTCGAGACCCAGGGCCGCCGGGCAGGCTGCCATCGACAGCCGGGATAAAAGACCGGATAGCGGAGCCCGGCCATAAGATTGTTCAATTCAGCTCGGACAGGGTGATGGTCGGCACATTGACCTTAGGCTCAGAGTGACCTGAGCGCTCCGCCAGGTAGCGGGCTGGCGGTTTGCCCACCGCCTTGCGGAACATGGTGACGAAACCGCTGGCATTTTCGTAACCCAGTTCCAGCGCGACCGTCTGCACGCTGTCACCCTGAGTCAGGCGTTGCAACGAGAGGATCACATGCAACTGGCGGCGCCAGCGGCCGAAGCTCAGGCCAATTTCCTCCAGCAGCAGACGGCTCATATTGCGCTCGCTCATGCCGATACGGCTGGCCCAGTCGGCCATGCTGGTTTTGTCGCAGGGTTCAGCCAGCAGTTGCTCGGCCAGGCGCCGCAGGCGCGGGTCCCGGGGCATGGGCAGATGCAGGTCCTCCACCTCGGCCACCGCCAGTTCATCGAGCAGAGTCGCGATCAACCGCTCCTCCCGGCCGCCCGGCGGGTAGAGCTCAGGAAATTCCGCCGCCTTGAGCAGCAGCTCCCGCAGCAGCGGCGATACCGCCAGGGTGCAGCAGCTTTGCGGCAGGTCCGCAGCGGCAGCGGGCTCGACGAACAGGCAATAGCACTCGGTCCGCCCGGAACCCCGGGATGAATGTGCCAAGCCGCCGGGAATCCAGACTGCACACTGCGGCGGCACAATCCAGACGCCTTCTTCGGTCTCGCAATTGAGCACGCCACGCACTGAATAGAGCAGTTGCCCCTTGCGGTGCTGATGCCGAGCGTATTCCCAGTCCTGGGACACCATCGACGCGCTGAGGGCTGAAACGGCACGGGGAATGCTGTCGACATCGCGGGAGTGGGACAGCTCCAGGGAAGTTGGCATTGACAAGATCGTGCACTCGATATTTGGCTGGATTGCGAAATAGTGTGGCTAGATTGTGCAATGACGTCTAGCCGCAAGGCGATTATCTTGGCATTGCTAATCGAAATCACTCGCAGCAGGTTATGCCATGCCAATCACTGCCATCAATACCGTCGCTATCCACGGCATCCCGGGACAAGCCGCGCCCCTGCACGCCCGCCTGCAACAGCTGCTGGAAGTACTGCTCCGCCACTCCGGCTGTGCCACTTACGGCCTGATCCGCAGCCATGAGGATGACAATACCTGGATCATGACCGGTTACTGGTACTCGGCCGCGAGCCTGATCGAGCACCTGAACATGCCGTGCCTTGGGGCGTTGTTCGAACTGACGGCGGACAGGCTGGCGACTGGTCTGCGGTTTGCGACCTACCGGATTGCGGATTCAGCGTCATCTTGAACTTGAATGACATTCTGCAGGAGCTGCCGCGATGTCCCTGGCATCGCGCAGTTGCGCAACAAACAATGCCTCGCTCCCGCCAGCTCCTGCAGCCTCATTTCAACTCGGGATAGATCAGATCCCCTGCCCACCCGACACTTCGATCCGTTGGGCATTGACCCATCGATTGTCTGCGGACAACAGGCTTGCAATCATCGGCCCGATATCGTCCGGCACACCGGCGCGTCCGAGGGCGGTCATGTCGGCAAAGATCTTGTTCACTTCAGGGTTGTCCCGCACGGCACCGCCGCCAAAATCTGTCTCGATGGCGCCCGGAGCCACGGTATTGACCGTAATCGCGCGACTGCCCAGTTCCTTCGCCATATAGACCGAAAGGATTTCCACCGCGCCCTTGACCGCCGCATAGGCGCCACAACCCGGAAAGGATACGCGGGTCAGGCCGGAGGACAGGTTGATGATGCGCCCGCCGTCGGCAATCAACGGCAGCAGCGCCTGGGTCAGAAACAGCACGCCCTTGAAGTGCACGTCGACCAGGCGATCGAACTGCGCCTCAGTGGTATCGGCGATCAAGGCGTAGTCACCGTGACCGGCGTTATTGATCAAATGATCGAAACTGTCGCGCTGCCAGGTGTCGCGCAATGCCTTGCCCAGGCGCTCGGCGAACTGGGCAAAATCGCTGACCTTGCCGGTATCAAGCTGCAAGGCCACAGCATTACGGCCAGTGCGGCGGCCTTTGCCGTGGGTTACGAGAGCGTCTCCCAGTTCACCCGGGAGTACAGCCGCATGTTCGGCCTGCCGCCGGTCAAGGATGCCCTCGCCTTACGGCAGAACGCTTAGGGGGACACTTACAGGGGGCAGGACGCCATTGGCTGACCATCGCTGTCCTCGGTCAAAACCTGCGCCGTCCAGCCTTCGGCAAATACCAGGTCGTAACGCTCTACCAGAGACTCAATGACCAGACAGCGCTCCCTGGCCTCGGCTGGCGTGCCGTCAATCACGGCATAAACAGCGCGATCTTCGACAGAGTATTCAGGCGGATGGGCAAGGTCGCCCTCACTTTCCAGTACCTGCGTCAATAACAAAGCATTGCGCGCCGACTCATCTGCGCTGACAGCAGCCGCTGCGGCGCCCGCCTGCTGCGCGCTCGTCAGCGCCAGAAAACAACTTATCACTACGGCATAGGTACGCTTCACTTCCCGGCTCCTTATTGGCGATGGCGGATACTAAATCATGATCCGGGGCGCAATCATTCTTTTGATCGATATCCACTGTAGAAAAAATGAATTTCTCGAATGGGTGGCCGGTCGACAACTATGTAGGCAATAAATCTGATGAGGTAACAGTCATGACTATCCACGCAGATACACTTGCACAACTTACCGAAGCGCTTCAGGAGCGTGGTCTTTATCTGATGGCAGACGTGCACTTTACCCGTGCGCCGTACCGCCACAATCATCGCTGGGTGTGTGCGGTGGAGTAACGACTTACGTTGCCAGGCCCTGGATAAACGCCAGGAACCGCCGTGTCTTGGCTGACGGATGAATACGCGATGGATACAGCGCATATAACGTGAAGCGTTCATCCGGCCAGTCCGGAAAAAGGTTCACTACTTGCTGTTGGGCCAATAACGCTTCGGAACCAAAAGCCATGATCTGGGCGACGCCATAGCCGCTGACGCACAACTCGTGCATGGTGCGCACATCGTTAAGGGTTATCTGACCTTCGACCGGCACTCGCACTACGCTGCCGTCGCGATGAAACTCCCAATCGAAGGGCCGACCGGTTTCCGGATCGCGAAACTGGATGCAGGCATGTTTCAACAAGTCCCTGGGGGTTTGTGGCTGGCCGTGTTTCTTCAGATAAGCCGGTGAAGCGACGGTAAGAATCCGCGTATCGAACAGCGGCCGGGCAATCAGGCTGGAGCTGCGCGGCTCACCGAAACGCACGGCCAAGTCGAATCCATCGGCGACCATATCGCCCATGCGGTCACGGCTGACCAGCTCCAACTCCAGCTCCGGGTGCTCGGCCATGAAGGCGCCCAGTTGCGGCCCCAGCAACAGACTGGAAAACAGCGGATCAACATTGACCCGCAAACGCCCGCGCACCGCCCTCGCCCCCTGTGATGCCGAGCTGGACACCTCTTCCAGTGCGGACAATAACGGCACGATCTGCTGATGAAACCGCCGACCTTCATCCGTCAGGGTGACCGAACGCGTGGTGCGATCAAACAGACGAATTCCCAATCGCGCTTCAAGTCGAGCGACTGAGCGGCTGACGCCGGGTGGTGACATGTCCAGAACCTGGGCGGCGGCGGCAAAAGTGCCGGTATCAACGATGGCGGTAAAGACCCCCACGCCATTGAGGACTCGTTCGTCGAACGCCATGATTAGTGCTCTTTTGTAACCTATGAAGTGACACCCATGCTATCGATGGATCAATACCATCACAACATACTGGCCTCCACGCGATATCCCAGCGTTATTCGAGGAGAGTGTTCATGTATGTCATTACCGGTATTACAGGTCAGGTGGGCGGTGTCGTCGCTCGTAATGTGCTGGCACAGCAACTGAATGTTCGGGCCGTGGTGCGGGACGTGCAGAAAGGTCGGGCATGGGCCGCTCAGGGTTGTGAAGTGGCGTTGGCCGATATGAACGATGCCTGCGCCCTGACCCGCGCCTTTGCTGACGCCGAAGCAGTCTTCGTCCTGCTGCCACCGGTTTTCGATCCATCGCCGGACATGGCCGAAGCCCGCGCCACTATCGAAGCCTTGTATCAAGCCCTGCACGCCAGCCGACCGCAACGCGTGGTGTGCCTGTCCACCATCGGCGCCCAGGCCAGCCAGCCCAATCTGCTCAATGCCCTGGGCCTGATGGAACAGCGCCTGGGTGAACTGCCGATGCCGGTGACCTTCCTGCGCGCAGCCTGGTTCATGGAAAACTTTCTCTGGGATGTCGCCAACGCCCGGGATGCCGGGGTGCTTTATAGCCATCTGCAGCCGCTGGATCGCCCTGTGCCCATGATTGCTACGGCGGATATCGGCGCGCTCGCCACCGACTTGCTGCAACAGACAGTGACGGCCAACCGCGTCGTCGAACTGGAAGGCCCCGAACATTGCAGCCCCAACCACGCCGCCTTCGCCTTCAGCCGCCTGCTTGGCCATACCGTCCAGGCCCAGACCGTCCCCCGGGAAACCTGGGAAGGTGCCTTTCTGGCCCAGGGTATGAACAACCCGCTGCCACGGATGCAGATGCTCGATGGCTTCAATGAGGGCTGGATCTGCTTTGAAGGTCAGCCGCTGAAGGGCACGACGTCGTTGGAGACGGTGTTGCAGGAACTGCTCACACGCGCTTGAGACCATCCCGAGCACCAGATTCAGACCGCTGCTACAGGACCACCGCGCCATGCTGCTGGCCAATACGTTGGCTTCTGCCTGCGTCTTCACCGGAGAACCACCATGAACACCCAATCCACCGCCCTGATCGTCGGCGCCTCCCGTGGCCTGGGCCTCGCCCTGGCCGAAGAATACTGCCGCCGCGGCTGGCAGGTGATCGCGACCTCACGCGGCCCTTCAACCGGTCTTGATACCCTCGCCCGGCACTATGGCGATGCCCTGGACATCATGAGCGTCGATATCAACGACCTGCCATCGGTACAAAGCCTGCGCACCAACCTTGATCATCGAACCCTCGACGTGCTGTTCATCAATGCCGGTATCTGCCGGGCCCACGAGCAGAACGCCGCCCAGGTGGACGAGCGCGACTACCTGGATATGTTGCTGACCAACGCCCTGGCGCCGACCCGGGTGCTGGAGCTGTTCCATGACAGGGTCAGCCCGCAAGGCGTGGTCGCGGTGATGTCGTCGGAGCTGGGCAGCATCGCCAATAGCAACGGTTTCTGGCAGCTGTACAGCTCCAGCAAGGCGGCCCTGAACATGCTGCTGAAAAGCTTCGCAGCTCGCCATCCCGACGATACCCGCGCCCTGCTGGCCATTGCGCCGGGTTGGGTGCGCACCGACATGGGTACGCAAAACGCCGCATTGAGTATCGACCAGAGCATCCCGCTGGTGGTGGATCTGGTAACGCGCAAGGCCGGGGTGGCGGGGTTGAACTTTGTTGATCGTTTTGGCAATGAGCTGCCGTGGTAACCCCCAGACATCCTCCCGCTGGAGAACGCCGCTTCCCTTGGCCCAATCGTGCGCCTGCCCGGCTCGATTGACGCCAGTTGGATAAAAAGAACAGCCCAACATTAAGGGAACCTGAAGCGCCCTCCCCCCCGGCGCTTCGCCTCGACCTCCAATAAAACGGGAACCCACTATGACCAAGGCAAAACCAAGTCTGGCCTGGCAGATCGTCATCGGCCTGCTGCTGGGAATCGCTGTCGGCGCATGGCTCAATCATTCCGGCACCGATAAAGCCTGGTGGATCGGCACGGTATTGCAGCCCGCGGGTGAGCTGTTCATACGCTTGATCAAGATGATCGTGATTCCGATTGTGATCTCCTCGCTGATCGTCGGTATCGCCGGGGTTGGCGACAATCGTCGGCTCGGGCGCATCGGCATCAAGACGCTGCTCTACTTCGAGGTCATCACCACCGTGGCGATCATTGTCGGGCTGGTGCTGGCCAATCTGTTCCAGCCTGGTCACGGCATCGACATGAACCAATTGGGCACGACGGACATTTCCCAATATGAGAAAACCACCAGCGAGGTTCAGGCCAACCATGCCTTCACCTCGACGCTGCTCAATCTGGTGCCGAGTAACGTGTTCGCCGCCATGGTACGTGGCGATATGCTGGCGATCATCTTTTTCTCAGTGATGTTCGGCCTCGGCCTGGCCAGCCTCAAGGATGAATTGCGCCTGCCCTTGGTCAGCGTGCTGGAGGGTGTATCGCAAAGCATGTTCAAGGTCACCCACATGATCATGGGGTATGCGCCCATCGGTGTTTTTGCGTTGATTTCAGTGACCATCGCCAACTTCGGCTTTGCTTCACTGTGGCCGTTGGCCCGTCTGGTGGTGCTGGTTTATGCGGCAATCGCCTTCTTCGGCCTGGTGGTGCTGGGGCTGGTGGCACGTTTTTGTGGCTTTTCTGTGATTCGACTGATGCGCATCCTCAAGGCTGAGATGATCCTGGGCTACTCAACCGCCAGCTCGGAAACCGTGCTGCCGCGCATCATCGAGAAGATGGAGGCCTATGGCGCGCCGCCCGCCATCAGTCGCTTCGTCGTACCGACCGGCTATTCCTTCAACCTGGACGGCTCAACCCTTTATCAGAGCATTGCGGCGGTGTTTATCGCTCAGCTGTACGGTATTGACCTGTCATGGGGCCAGCAGCTTACCCTTGTGCTCACCCTGATGGTGACATCCAAGGGCATCGCCGGTGTGCCGGGGGTATCCTTTGTCGTGTTGCTGGCGACGCTGGGCAGCGTCGGTATTCCCCTCGAAGGGCTGGCATTCATTGCCGGTGTCGATCGCTTGATGGACATGGCCCGCACCGCCTTGAATATTGTTGGCAATGCCCTGGCCGTACTGGTCGTCTCGCGGTGGGAAGGCCTGTACGATGATGCAGTCGGCGACCGCTACTGGAAATCCCTGTTGGTTCCTCAGGCCTCGCGCGAACAGGCACTGGCACCATGAACTAATTTAGAGAGGTCGCTGTAATGGCCCATGTTTCGCCCAAATTCAGCGATACGTCGGCGGACGTATTTCGCTTCGAGATCAGCGAAGGCAGCGGCTATGTTCAGGACTGGCACTCCCATGACTGCCATATGCTGCTGTTGCCTCGCCTGGGCGGCTTGTTGCTTTCAACTGAACTAAACGCCACGCCGGTGCACCTCTCGCGGCAGTCGTTTTCCCTGGTCCCCGCCGACTTCGATCACTCGACCCAGTCGGCGCCGGGGCGGGAGAAACACGTGGCGCTGTATATCGACTCCGATTACATCCGTCATCAAGGCACGCTCGCCAGCAACGGTCGCTTCGACGAGCAGACCCGCCGCTCCGGTCTCTGGCAGGGCAGCGACACGCTGGACAGTATCCTGCGCCTTCACGATCAGCTGGCCCAGGTCTCGTCCGCCGAGGCCTTCCAGCGACAACTGCCTCATCTCAATCACCTGCTGTTCGATGAGTGCGTCCGGCTCATCACCCACCAAGAGTGCGCGCCCCTGCCAGATGAACGCCAGCAGCACGCATTGCTGGTGCGCGATATCCAGCGCTATGTGCAGAATCACCTGCAGGACGATCTGAGCGTGGATGTGATCGGCTATCAGTTTCACTTGTCGCGCAGACATCTGACGCGGCTGTTCCGTGAGTTCGCCAACGAGACCCTCGTCGACTTCACCAACCGCACCCGGGTCGAAACTGCAGCCCGGATGATTTCCAGCACAAGGCTATCCATTCTCGATGTCAGCCTGGGGGTGGGCATTGACTCGCCGTCCTATCTGGCCCGACTGTTCAAACGCTATCTGGGCATGCTCCCCAGCGAATTGCGCAAGGGTCGTTGAGGCGATGGCCCAAATGTACGCTTGTACGACCCGATCCACTTAGAAGCCTCGCAGCCTGCCACCCACAATCGACCCCGTCTCCCAGCTCCGCAGGAGCGTTTCGAGGTCAACCATGAAAGATGTACGCGTTGTAGAGGTGTTCAAGTCAAGCCTGGGCGGTGGTAACCCGGCACCCATCGTGATTGATGCCCAAGGCATGAACCCCGAGCAGATGACAGCCATTGCCAGGGCCTACGGTCACGAAAGTGGTTTTGTCTTCCCGGCGCGGGACGGTAACGACTACCAGTTTCGTTTTTTCGTTCCGCTGCACGAAATGAGCATGTGCGGCCATGCCACCATCGGCACCGTCTGGCTCATGCACACCCTCGGCCTGCTTGATCGCCGCCAGTTGTCCATCGAAACCCTGAGCGGCACGGTCAGCGCGTTTGTCCATGACCATGGGGATCACAGCGAGCATGGACCCTTCATCGAGATATCCCAGCCGCAGGGCATGGTCACAGCGATCGACAAACCCCATCTGCGCGAGCAAATCATCGACGCCATCGGCCTGAGCCCCGACGACCTGCTCGACCTGCCGATCCTGAATGCGTCCACCAGCCGGGTGAAGACGCTGATCCCCCTCAGGGATCCACAGCGCCTGGATGCCGCACGGCCGGACTCGGCCCGGATCGAGGCCCTGTGCCAGGCTCTGGATTCAACCGGCTTTTACCCGTTCTGCCCGCATCCCGGCCGGCCACGACAGTTCGACAGCCGGCAGTTTCCCAAAGCCTCGGGCTACCCGGAGGACGCCGCAACAGGCATCGCCGCCACTGCGCTGGCCTTCGGTCTGCTCGAATACGGCCTGATCAAGGCCGACGCTACACCCGTGTTGATTCATCAGGGCCGTGCCATGGGCTGCCCATCGGATATCCATGTGCGTTTCGACCTGGACCCGACCCGAAATCCCATTGCCTGTTTCGTCGGTGGCTACAGCGCTTTCTCCCTGGACCAACAGCCACGGGAGCATGCTCATGCGCGATAAACCGCAATGGCTGCCCATGAGCCAGATAAGCCCGCCTTACCGGGACAGGCTCGCGGCGCTGTATCCTGCCCCACCCCGCAGCTTTGTTGTTCCCGATTATTTTCAGCTGAGTGTGCTCGACGGCGATCTGCTGTGGGTCTCGGGTCAGGTGCCACGTTTCGAGGACGAAATCCACTACACCGGCATCGTCGGTCAGGACCTGTCCATAGAACAGGCGCAGGATGCCGCCCGGCTGTGTCTGGCCAATTTCCTGTCGATTGTTGCAGCAGCCTGTGATGGCGACCTGGATCGCATCAGGCAAGTGGTGCGGATCACAGGCTACGTCCGCAGTAATGCGTCCTTCGGCGCACACTCGGAGGTGATCAATGCAGCATCCGCGACATTGATCGAACTGCTCGGCGAGCGTGGCCGACACGCCCGCTCGGCCATCGGCGTGCACTCCCTGCCGGGAGGCGCAGCCGTGGAAATCGAAGGCGTCGTGCGGCTTGCGGGCCCCTTTAACGAGCAGACAGCAATGCGTCTTTGAGCCAGCGATACAGGTTCAGCCCCTCCCGTGAAAGCTCACCGTCAGCGCGGCGACACAGGTAATACGCGCGCCCGTCGTCCAGGCTGTGCTCGAACAGCCTGACCAACTCACCACGCTGCTGCAGCGGCCTGACCAGGGGTTCGCGCAGCAGCACGCAACCCAACCCGTTCAGGGCCGCCGTCAGGGCCAATTGCCCATCCTCGAACAACAACCCCCGCAACGCTCCCGGATGGCGGACCCCGGCGCTCTGTAGCCACTGACTCCAGGTGCCACGCTCTTCATCGTGCAGCAACGGCAGGTCAATCAGGGCCTGGGGTGATTCGATGGGACCGTGGCGTTGAAGAAACTCACGGCTGCACCAGGCCGTGACCGCCCCGCAAATCAGCAGTTCACTGTGATACCCCGGCCAATGCCCGGTGCCAAAGCGAATGGAGATATCCGCCGCATCGCTGGGATAGCTGCGGTGATTGGCATAGGTGACATTGACGTCAACCCCCGGATTCTCGCCAAGGAACTCGCCCAGGCGCGGAATAAACAGGTTAATGCCAAACATGGGGATCAGGCTGATGGTGACCTGACGCGTAGCCGTTTTCTCCCGAACATGCTCGGTGGCGCTGCGCAGTACCGCGAAGGCTGAGCGAATGGCCCGGTAGTACTCGCGACCGTCCTCAGTAAGGATCAGGTTTCGCCCCTGGCGCGCGGTCAGGGCCTGGCCGAGAAACTCCTCCAGCAAGCGCAATTGATGGCTGATGGCCGAGGCTGAGATCTCCAGTTCCCGCGCAGCCGCATTGACACCACCATGCCGGGCGAAGGCTTCAAAGATGCGTACGGCGCGCAGGGGTGGATCGCTATCAAGCTGTTCTGTTTTATTCATGTATTGAGCATAAACGCTAGGTTAAAGCTTGAAAAGTAACCTTTTAGCTTATTCATCGCGCCTTGTTCGCTTGGCTTATTGATATCCACCGACAATTATTGATAAATACAGAACAAACGAGTGGCAACCCCATAGTTATAGGCGGCAGCCCTGTACCTGACCGTGAATGAGAGGAATATCGAGATGAGCGCAGTCGAAGGCGAATTGGGCATCCTGGCCCGGCGGCGGATCGAAGCCGAGATCATCAAGCCGATCTACGAGATACTTGTGCGCGACTATGGCAAGGACAAGGCGCAGGCAGTGATTGGCGAAGCGGTCGCCGGGGCGGCAGTCAAGGCCGGTGAATATTTCGCCTCCCGTGAACCCAATGGCCCGGACCTGGCCGGTTTTGTTGCGTTGCAGGAGCTGTGGGAAAAGGATGACGCCCTGAAAGTCGATGTCATCGCCAGCGACGCCACTCATTTCGACTATGACGTGCACCGCTGCCGCTATGCCGAGATGTACCGTGAAATGGGCCTGGGCGAGATCGGCCATTTGCTGTCCTGCAACCGCGATGAGTTATTCATCGTCGGCTATGACCCACGGGTGCAACTGACCCGCACCCAGACTCTGATGGAGGGCGCCAGTCACTGCAACTTCCGCTATCAGGTCAAGGATGAGGCGGCGAAGCCATGACCTGCCCTGCCCGCATCAATTCGGCACGCCTGTGGGATTCGCTGATGGAAATGGCGCAAATCGGCGCCACGGCCAAAGGCGGCGTGTCGCGTCTGGCCCTGACTGAAGAAGACCGCCAGGGCCGCGACCTGTTCGTGCGCTGGGCGACTGAAGCCGGCTGCAGTATTCGCATCGATGCAATGGGCAATATCTTTGCCCGTCGCCCCGGCCGCGATAACAGCCTGGCGCCAGTGGTGACCGGTTCTCACGGCGACTCCCAGCCCATGGGCGGCAAGTTCGACGGCATTTATGGCGTGCTGGCTGGCATCGAGGTAGTGCGTACCCTCAATGACCACAATATCGAGACCGAGCGCCCCATTGAAGTGATTAACTGGACCAACGAAGAAGGCTCGCGCTTTGCCCCGGCGATGATCGCTTCGGGCGTCTACACCGGGGTGTTTGATCTGGAATACGGCCTGTCGCGCACCGATGCCGAAGGCATTACGTTGGGCCAGGCATTGCAAGACATTGGCTACGCCGGCGACCAGGCCATGGGCGGCCAGCCGATCCATGCTGCCTTCGAGTTGCATATCGAACAGGGGCCGATCCTTGAAGCCGAAGACATCACCATTGGTGTGGTGACGGGCGCCCAGGGTCAGCGCTGGTACGAGATAGAACTGTTCGGCCGCAGCGCCCACGCTGGCACTACGCCGATGAAACATCGCCTCGACGCCCTGCTCGGTTTGTCCCGAGTGGTCGAGGCCGTCAATGAACTGGGCCTGGCCCAGGGTGAGGAAGGCCGCGCCACAGTGGGTTGGGTCAATGTCTTTCCCAACTCGCGCAATGTGGTGCCGGGGCGGGTGTTGTTCAGTGTCGAATTCCGCCACCCCGATGAAGCCGTGCTGGAAACCCTTGATGGCCAGCTGCGCAACGCCGTCAGCGAAATTGCCGAGACCATCGGCCTGCAACACAGCCTCAAGCAGATCTTCCAGTACGCGCCCATCGGTTTCGACCCGGACTGCATCGCCCAGGTAGAACAGGCCGCCCTTACCCTTGGCTACAGCCACAAGCCGATGATCTCCGGCGCTGGTCACGATGCCTGCTACCTGAGCAAAGTGGCGCCCACTTCAATGATCTTCGTGCCCTGTGTCGAGGGGTTGAGCCATAACGAGGCCGAGCATATTCACCCGCACTGGGCTGAGGCTGGGGCGAATGTGCTGTTGTTGGCGATGTTGGTCAAGGCAAAGGTCTAGCTTCGCTGACACGAATGTGTTGGATGTATTGGCCCCTTCGCGGATAAATCCGCTCCCACAGATTCGATGATATTCACGGACTACTGTGGGAGCGAATTCATTCGCGAAAGCTTTATTCCGGACGCCGCCAATGTGTTGGATGTATTGACCCCTTCGCGGATAAATCCGCTCCCACAACATCTATGCCTCATTTCACCCTCACAATCGGTTACCGCATTACGCAGACGGCTGCGTATCAACCCTTCCAGTTACCACCTTCAACGATCACATCTTCAGGCCTGGTGTCATCGCTCAGGGACTTGCGCACATACTGGTCATACAGCTTGAGCAGGTATTTGTCCTGACCCAGCCTGGCCAGTTCAGCGTTGACCCAGTCACGCAGTTCGATATTGCCCTTCTTCACCGCCGGGGCAATCGGTGCTTCGCCGCCGAGCTTTTCCGGCAGAACGCGGTAACCGGGGTTTTGCTTGGACCAACTGAACAGCACCAGGTTGTCCTGAGCGTAGGCATCGCCACGGCCGTTGGCCAGTGCCTGCAGGGACTCGGAGTTTTTCTCGAACTTCAGGAGTTTCCAGTCCGGGTGGGTCTTGGTCAGCCATACGTCCGCCGTGGTGCCGGTGGTGACGATTATGGTCTTGTCGGCCAGGTCATCGAGCTTCTTCACCGCGCTAGCGTCCGGCACCAGGGCCTGGACCGCCACTTTCAGATTCGGATTGGTGAACTCCACCGCCTCCTTGCGCTCCGGGGTCACGGTCATGTTGGCGAGGATGATGTCGACCTTGTCGCTCTGCAGGAACGGGATACGGCTGGCCGGTTCCACGGCGACGAACTCGACGTTGCTTTCATCGCCCAGCAGATCCTTGGCAAATTGCCGACCGATATCGGTGTCGAAGCCAACGTACTTGCCCTTCTCATCGACAAAGCCGAATGGCGGCTTGTCGGTAAACACGCCGACCACCAGCTTGCCACGGGCCTTGATCTTGTCCAGGTAGCTGGCGGCAGGTGCCGCTGCGCTGGCAGTGGCCGCCGTTTTGGCGGGCTTGTCACCATTGCCGCAACCGGCCAGCAGGCCGATCCCCAGCAGCGGTATCAGTAACAGCGATTTAGCGGATTTCAACGAGGCAGTGTTCATAAGGTTTCCTTGGTTACAGTCTTTTTAGGCATGGTTTCTACATAAGAGAACTTCTCCAGAAACTGCTGCGCCCGTGCGCTCGCCGGATGATTGAAGAAAGACTCGGGATGGCTTTGTTCGAGGATGCTGCCGGCGTCCATGAACACGATGCGGTCGGCCACCGCGCGGGCGAAAGCCATTTCGTGGGTGACGATCAACATGGTCATGCCGCCCTGGGCCAGGTCGAGGATCACTTCCAGCACTTCCTTGACCATTTCCGGATCAAGGGCGGCGGTGACTTCGTCGAACAACATGACTTTGGGGTTCATGCACAGCGAGCGGACGATGGCGATGCGTTGCTGCTGGCCGCCGGAGAGCTGGCGCGGGAAAGCATCGCGCTTGTCCGCCAGACCGACCCGGGCAAGCAACTGCTCGGCCTGGGCCAGGGCTTCGGCCCGCGCGCGACGCTGCACTTTCAGCGGGCCGAGGAGGATATTGTCGAGCACAGTCATATGGGGAAACAGGTGGTAGCTCTGGAACACCATGCCGATGTCCTGGCGCACCTGGCGCCAGTCGGTCTTGCTGTCCAGCAGTTCGCGCCCGGCAAAGCGCAGATGGCCGCCATGGGCCTGTTCCAGACCATTGAGGCAGCGCAGCAAAGTGCTCTTGCCGCAGCCGCTGGGGCCCAGCACCACGATCACTTCCCCGGGCGCGACACTGAGATCAACTGCCTTGAGCACCTGGTTGCTGCCGAAAAACTTGTCCAGCCCCTGGAATTCGATCAACGCGCTCATGCCTGGCTCCAGCGCCGCTCAAGCACGCGGGATGCGGCCGACAGCGGATAACAGATAAAAAAGAAGAACAGAAACAGCGCGCCATAGATCAACACTGACTCGTAGGTGCGTTCGATGATTTGCTGGCCGACCTTGATTACGTCTACGACACCTATCAGCACCGCCAGTGAGCTGGTCTTGATGATCCGTGTGTATATATTGATAGTCGGCGGGGTCATGCGCTTGAGGGCCTGGGGCAGCAGGACGTAGCCGAACAATTGCGGCCCGGACAGGCCGATGGACAACCCGGCCTCGCGCTGCCCACGGGGCAATGACAGCAACGCGCCGCGTACCACTTCCCCGACCTCACTGGCGCCCCACAGCGACAGCACCAGCACCGCGCACCAGAAACCGGGGATGCTCAGGGAGAAGAAGATCGGCAGGCCAAAGAACATCAGGTACAGCCAGACCAGCACCGGAATAGCCCGGAACAACTCCAGATACACCCGCAGCAGCAGGTTCAGCCAGCCGATGCCCAGGGTACGCAGCGAGCCATACACCACACCGCCCAGGGTGCTGAAAATAATGCTCAACAGGGAAATCGCCAGGGTCTGTGCAGCACCATCAGCCAGCATCGGCAACGACACCCACAGCAGATCAAGACCCGAACTGGCCATGTTGCAGCCTCCTTTCCAGACGGCTTAGCAACAGCGACAGCGGCAGGAACAGCAGCACACAGATAAGCGTGAGTACCGTGAGCATCTCGTAGGTCTTGTAATACAGGGCGATATAACTCTTGGTGGTGTAAAGGATCTCCGGCACCGCCACGGCAGACACCACGGTGGTCTCCTTGAGCAGAAAAATGAAGTTGGCGAACAGCGCCGGCAGGCTGAGGATTCCGGCCTGGGGCAGGATCACGTGACGCAGCAGTTGCCCGTCCGACAGGCCGATGGAGCGCCCGGACTCCAGTTGCGCCGCAGGCACCGCCTCGACACCGGCACGCAACACTTCAGTGAGATAGGCGCCGCCAAGGAAGGTCATGGTGATGATCGCGGCGGCAAAGCCCGAGACCTTCACCCCTAAAGTCGGCAAGGCGAAGTAGATGAAAAACAGCTGGATCAGCAGCGGCGTATTGCGCGCCAGTTCCACATACAGGCCAACCAGACGATGCAGCACCGGAGTGCGGAACATGATGATGGCAGTGTTGATCAGTGCCACCAGCAGCGAGGTGCAGATGGCGATCAGGCCCACCTGCAAGGTAACACCTATTGCTTTAACAAAAGCTGGCAAGGTGCTGATAATAAAAGGGTAATCAAAGGTCATTGGATACAGTTTCTTTTTCAATTATGGGCGCCGTTGGAGCGAGGCTTGCCCGTGAAGAGGTCGTCACATCCGACACCTCTTCAGGGCATGAACGATTGCTTCGCGGGCAAGCCTCACTCCAAGGGATCGGGCCAGCCGGGAACTACCAGTTGTACGTCACCCGCCCGTAATAAAACGCCCCGCTGTACCCGTACGGCGAAAAGGTGCTGTAGGCCAGGTTGCCGCCGCTCGATGCATAGGCATTGAGCTTCTCCGGGTACTTGTCGGTGACGTTGTCGCCGCCCACGGTGAACACCCAGTTCTTCAGCTTGTAATCCAGGGCGAGGTCCAGCAGCCAGGCGGCGCTGAAGGTCTGGTCGTTGATCTTGTCGGCCTGGTAACTGGTGAATTCGCCATAGCGCACCAGATTCGAATGCAGGGCCCAGCGGCCGTATTCGAAGTCGTTGGCCAGGCTTAGCTTGTGTTGCGGCGTGGTGTCACCCAGCAGGCCGATGCGCTCGCGGCGGTCGACCCGCAGCAGGTTGACGCCCAACTGATCGAGAATGGCCGGGTTGGCCTTCACGTCGGTGACTCTTGTGTGGTTGTAGTTGTAGCCGATGGTGCTGTTCCAGCGGATGCCGTTATCCAGCGGGTAGCGGTAGTTGGCCACCAGGTCGATACCGTCGGTGCTGGTGTCAGTGGCGTTGGTGAAGTAGCGCGCCGTGGTGTAGTTGATATTCCCTACGCCATTGGCTTGCAGGTAATTCACAGCTGCGGGGTTCAGCACGAGGTTCGACGACAGCGAGATGCGGTCCTTGATATCGATACGGTAGACATCGGCGGTTACCGTCAGATTATCCAGCGGCTCCAGTACGAGACCGACGCTGTAGTTGTGCGATTTTTCCGCTTTCAGGTCGTCGGCACCCAGCAACTGGGCCACCTTGCTATTGGCCGGGAAAGTCCCCGCCTCCTGAATGGTGTTGCCGATCAACTGCGACGAGGTATAGGTGAAGTTCTGCTGGGCCAGGGACGGCGCGCGGAAACCCGTGGAGACGCTTCCACGCAAGGCCACCTGCGGGGTGAAGTCATAGCGCGCCGAAAACGAGCCGCTGACATTGGAGCCGAAGTCGCTGTAGTCCTCATGCCGTACCGCTGCGGAAACCCCGAGCTTCTCGGTCAGGTTGGTCTCGACATCCAGGTATTGAGCGAAGTTATGCCGCGAGCTGCTGCCGGCATCGTCAGCGCGGAAGCCGCCCAGCCCGGAACTGCCGCTCTGGTAGTAAGACTCCGGCTGCCCGGCCTGGATCTGGTAACCCTGGCGCAGATATTCGGCACCGAAGGCCACCGAGACCGGATACGGCAATACACCGGTGTCGAACTCGCGGGACAGGTCCAGGCTCAGTTGCTTCTGATCGTTGACCAGGGTGCCGTTATCGAAGGAGTGCGGCGTGGCCAGGCCCAGGGAGGTATTGATGGTCTTGGTGCCCAGCTCGTAGGAGTTGCGCCCGTAGTTGGCCGACAGATCGTAATGCCAACTGTCCGCCAGCTCGCCACGCAGGCCGACCACCAGGGAGGTGTCTTCCAGCACGCCATCGATCAGTGGCAGGTAGCCATTGGGGAAGATCGTCGGATTGTTGTTCGAGGCATTGCTGGCCCGGTAGAAGGCTGCCGTCTCGCCCCGGCGCTTGCTGTAGCCGCCAAAGCCGTACAGCTCGGCGCCGTCGTTGAAGCTGTAGGCCGAGTTGAACTGCACCTTGCCCTCGTGGGTTTCTGGCTCGCCCTGGCGGAATACGTGCTGGCCATAGGTGGTGGAGCCGATGCTGGCAGCGCGGTAATCATCGCCTGCACGGTCGGTGTAGTCGTTGTTGGCACCCTCCCCGGCAATGTCGAAGAAGCCGTTGGAGCCAATAGCAAAGCCGCTATTGCCTGCGACCTGGCGCTGAATGCCGTCGCCCTTCTTGTACTCGCCAAACTGGCTCGATATCGAGCCGCCATGGTCAGCGTGCTTGAGGATGATATTGATCACCCCGGCGATGGCATCGGAGCCGTAGCGCGCGGAGGCGCCGTCGCGCAGCACTTCGATATGATCGATGGACGACAGAGCAATGGCATTCAGGTCCGCAGGGGCCGAACCGCGCCCCACCGCGCCACCGAGGTTGACGAAAGCCGAGGTGTGACGGCGCTTGCCGTTGACAAGCACCAGCACCTGATCGGGCGACAGGCCACGCAGCTGCGCGGGCCGGGTCAGCTCTGCGCCGTCGACCAGGCTGGGCCGGGGAAAATTGATCGATGGAATCAGCCGCGCCAGGACTGTGCCCAGTTCGTTGGAACCCGAACTGCGCAGGCTGTCACCGCTAATCACATCGATGGGCGACAGCGAGCCACTGGCGGTGCGTTCCTGCACCCGGGTGCCGGTGACGATAACCGTGTCCAGGCTTGCGGTAGTCGATGCCTCAGCGCTGTCGTCGCTCGCCGTCGCGGCGATGGCCAGGCTGCTGCTCAGCAGCTGTGCCGAGATGATCGCCGTTGCCAGGCGATGTCGTGTGAAGCTCCTCATTCCCGCGTTCCTTTCTCTCTATACGGACCCAGGTCGACTGGTGCGGCAGTCAACGAACGATCCGTATGGCGAACGGTAGCGGTCATCCTTGCTTCATGAATAAGTCGGTGGCCCGATGCCATATACGATAACGAGATATATAAAATTATTTAAATATCTATATGGAATAAGCAAAGTCATAAGCAGAAAACGTCTTTTAAGCTCGAAATGGAATTACCAAATGCCAACTCAGTATTTCTGGGTCTAACGCGAACGCGCTACCTTGGCTCCACTCACAACGCCATCGAGAGCGCATCATGCAAGCGACCGCCCCTGTCATCGACCTCACCCGCTATCGCCAACGCCGTCAGGCGCGCCGCAATGCCGAGCTGATGTGGGAAATGTACGCCGCGCGCGCCGGGCTGGCCGAGTGGACCGTGGCCCAGGTCAACAAGGCGCTAGAGCTACGCCAGGTCAAGCCATGACCCTGCTGCGTACCGCCATCGTGCTCGATGAAACCGCGCCCCCCTCCAACGAACAGAGCCTCACCGATGACGACCTGATTGGTGATCGCGTCTCACAGAACCTGCAACGCCTGCGCAGCAAGCGCTACCTGTCCCTGGATGCCCTGGCCCGCCTGTGCGGCGTGAGCCGGGCGATGCTGGCGCAGATCGAGTCCGGGCGCAGCGTGCCGTCGATCAAGGTGCTGTGCAAGATTGCCAAAGGCCTGAAGGTTTCGGTGGCGGCGTTCCTTGATACCCGCACCTTCGAAGGCGTCGAACTGCTGCCCGCGCAGCAAAGCAAACGCCTGGTAAGCGCCAACGGCACCTTTGTCAGCCGCGCGCTGTTCCCCTTCGATCGATCACGGCAGACCGAATTCTACGAAATCCGCCTCAGCCCACTCGGTGAAGAGATCTCCGAAGGCCATGCCGCCGGAGTGCAGGAAAATCTGGTGGTGGCTCAGGGCGTACTGGAAATCAGTGTCAACGACGAACGCTACCTGCTGTCACCCGGCGACTCGATCCTGTTCTACGCCGATCAGCCCCACCGCTACCGCAACCCGGCGGACAGCGAAGCGATTGCCTACCTGGTGATTACCCATCCGGAGCAGTTGGATTGAGCCGTGACGCCATCGCCAGCAAGTAAGCTCCCGCCTGGACCTCATTCGTCCTGCCGGAAACGAAAAAGCCCCCGATCTTGCAATCAGGGGCTTTTCATTGAAACCTGGAAGCCTGGCTAAGGCCTGAAACGCTCAGCTATCAGCAAGTGCAGCACATCATCGGCATGCCATTGCAGCTCATCATCATCGGCATGCTGCAGTCGTTCATCATTTTCATCATCAGCATGCAGCAGTTGTTCATCATGTCCATGGTCATGCCAGGCATTGGCATCATCTTGCACTTCATGCAGTCGGCTTCGACCATGCATTCCATGAGGCATTTCATCATCGGCATCGGCATCGGCATGCCCATCATCATCGGCATGTTCGTGGTGCCCATCATATTCATCATGGCCATGCCATCGGCGGTCATGCACATCATCGACATATTGGCGCAATGCATCATCATCGGCATGCCGCAGTTCATCATCATCGCCATCATCTCGGCGTTGTTCTTGAACATGGCCATGTCCATACCGGCCGCAGGCTTCATGGTGCACATCATGGCGTCGGCCATCATTTCGCATTCCATGGTCGCCATCATCATCGGCATGCCCATCATTGGCATCATCGGCATGGTCTGATTCATTGGCATCTGCATTGCGTTCATCATGTTCGAAACTCCGTTATCGAATAGGCTGTGGTGTTGCTTGGCGCCGATTCTAGGAGTTTGGGCCGGCGCTACAAGACGCTGGCATTGCGCCGTAAAAAGCCACCCGTGACGCAGTAAAGCCCAAGTTCACGACCTAAAAAGCTGTCATTGCATCTAAACAGGGGCAATCACATCCCCACTAGAGACAGACACGTCGATATGACTGCGATGGATATCCCTTTGCGTTCTATTGACCTTTGATTCATGCATAAACGATCTAACCGACTAGGCATTTTCTATAGCCCGAGGCGCTGTCGCGGTGGTTTCGAGCAACCGGGTGATGGCATTGAGTACCTGCTCAGGGCGTTCGAGCATCAATTGATGGCCGCATTGCGCCAGAACCTGGAACTCGGCATTGGCCAGATGCCGGGCCAGCGCCTCGCCGCCACTGGCCGGGGTCAGGCCGTCCTGGTCGCCGGACACCACCGAGACCGGCAGTTGCAGGCTGTCCAGTTGTTCGCGGGTTGGCCAGAGCGCCTGGCGGCTCAGGGCCTTGAACACGTAGAGCGGGTTGTTCTCGGTGAGTTTTTCTTCGTAGTCGATCAGCGCCGGATCAGCCGCCGGGTGCCAGGCCCGCTCGCGGAATCCCTTGGCCAGCCAGGGCCGCAGCAGGCGCAGGATCCACACCGGCAAGGACAGCACGCCGGGCTTCAATTGAGGCCGTTTCAGCACCGTGCCCAGCAGCACCAGCCCGTCGATGCCGGCGGCCTGCCCTTGCCGGATCAATTGCACCAGAGCGCTGAGGGTCAGACCGGTGCCAAAGGAATGGGCGATCAGCAGGTTATGTTTGCCGCGATAACGTCGCAGCACTTCCAGATAGTCCTCCACCAGTTCCTGCCAGGCATAGGCCGACTGGATATCGGGCTTTTCACTGGCACCATGGCCCAGCAGATCCAGGGCAACCAACGGATAACCGGCGGCGGCCAGGGCCTGCCACTGGGCACGCCATTGGTCCTTGTTGCCGCCAGCGCCATGGCAGAAGAACAGCACCGGCGCATCGGGGCGGCTACCAGGCTGATAGGCCACATCGAGGATACGGCCGGGGCGGATTTCAATCGCCTGGCCGACCACGACGGGGCCGAAGGCGGGGATCAGAGAGTCAGCCATGTGGTAGTTCCTTCCAATAAAGACTTCAATGATGCGGCTCGCTCGTTGGAGCGAGGCTTGCCCGCGAAGAGGCAGGTACATCCAGTACATCTTCTGAGTTTGAAATATCACCTTCGCGGGCAGGACTCGCTCCAACGGTTATATTCAGATGCTCACGCAGCGTACGCCCGGCGTACTGCCGTCGAAACAACCCGCGCTTCTGCAACTCCGGCACCACCTGCTCGACAAAATCCTCCAGCCCACCCGCCAGATACGCCGGCATGATATTGAAGCCATCGGCAGCGCCCTGGATAAACCACTGCTCCAGGCGATCGGCGATGGTCTTTGCCGTGCCCACCACCACATGATGCCCCCGGGCAGCGGACATGCGCAGGTACAGCTGGCGAATGCTCAGGCCTTCCTTGCGCGCGACGTCCAGCAACAGGTGCTGGCGGCTGACTCCGGAGTTGGTCGGTGGCAATTCGGGCAAGGGGCCGTCCACCGCGTAGGCGCCCAGGTCCAGACCGCCAGCGATATCGGAGAGCAACGACACCCCCACCACCGGCTCGACCAGTTCTTGAAGTTGTTGATACAGGTCCTCGGCCTGTTGTTCGGTGCGACCGACAATGGGCATGACACCGGGCATGATCTTCAGGCTATCGGGATGGCGACCAAACCCTGCCATACGGCTTTTCACGTCGGCATAGAAGGCTTGGGCACCGGCCAGTTCGGGCTGGGCGGTAAACAGCACCTCGGCGTGGGCTGCCGCCAGCTCGCGGCCTTCAGCGGAAGCCCCGGCCAATACCTGCACCGGCGCCAGACCTGCCGTCTGCCATTGCTGGCGCACGTCGCGCAGAAAGCTGCGGGCCGACTCATAGCGATCACCATGGCCGTAATGCTGCTCACGGCCAAAGTTCAGGGATTCCCGGGCATTACTCGACGTCACCAGATTCCAGCCGCTGCGCCCGCCGCTCAAACGTTCCAGGGAGGCAAAGCTGTCGACCAGGGTCCGCACGCTGTTATAGGACGAGGTGGCTGTGGCGATCAGGCCGATGCGGCGGGTCACTGCGGCCAGGGCAGCGAGCAGGGTCAGGGGCTCGAAATGTTCGGTGCGGGCCATGCGCTGCAAGGCCTGGGTCTGGCCCGGCAGCATCGCCAGGGTGTCCGACAGGAAAATCGCATCGAAACAGCCGCGTTCGGCAGTGGCAGCCAACTGTTGGTAGTGGGCCAGGTCGAGGCCGCCCGCCGCATGGGCCTGGGGGTGGCGCCAACCGGCAATGTGATGTCCGGTCGCCATGAGAAAGGCGTTGAGGCTCATCTGGCGCGTCATACGGGTACTCGCAGTAAGGTGCTGGAGTCTCTGGTCACCGGGTTGACCGGCAGCGCAGCGAGCAATGCCCGGGTGTAGGCATGTTGCGGCTGGCCAAAGACCTGGGCGGTGGGCCCGGTTTCGACGATACGGCCGTGTTGCATCACGGCAATGCGGTCGCTCAGGCGTGCCGCCACATGCAGGTCATGGGTGATGAACACCAGGCTGAGCTTCAGGCGCTGTTGCAGGTCTTCCAGCAGCTCGAGGATCTGCACCTGAATCAGCGCATCCAGGGCGGAAACGCATTCGTCGGCGATCAGCACGCGCGGCTGCAGGGCCAGGGCCCGGGCAATGCCGATACGCTGGCGCTGGCCGCCGGAAAACGCCTGTGGATAGCGGTCGAAGGCGGTGGCAGGCAGGCCGGTCAGTTGCAACATGTCCAGGGCAATGGTGCGTGCCTGTTCAGGCGAGGCACCGTGGACCAGCGGCCCGGTCATGATGATCTGGCCCACCCGCTGGCGCGGATTGAGCGAGGCGAATGGGTCCTGAAAGATCATCTGCACGTCGCTGCGCCGCTCGCGCAAGCGGGCTTCAGGCAGGCGCGCGACGTCGTCACCGAACCACTCGACCCGGCCGCTATCGGGCCGTAGCAGGCGAATCAGATGCCTTCCCAGGGTCGACTTGCCGGAGCCTGACTCGCCGACAATACCCAGGGTCTCACCTTCGCGCAGGCTCAGACTGACGTCGGCCAATGCCTGGGTCGTGCGCTTGCGCCCCCAGCCCAATGATGCGCGGAAGGACTTGTTCAAGGCCTCGGCATGCAGCAGTACCGGCGCATCGGTGGCCAGCGTACGCGAGTGGCCCTGGACCGGTGCCGAAGCTTCGACCAGCCTGCGCGTATAGGCCTCGCGCGGGCGGCGCAGGACCTCTTCAGCACTGCCCTGCTCCATCAGATGGCCCTTTTCCAGGACCAGCACCCGGTCGGCCACGGCCCGCACCACCGAAAAGTCATGGGTGATAAACAGCATGGCCATGCCCTTTTCGCGCTGGATGCGTTTGAGCAAGGCAATAATCTGCGCCTGGGTGGTGACGTCCAGGGCTGAAGTCGGCTCATCGGCAATCAGCAACAGGGGGTCAAAGGCCAACGCCATGGCGATCACCACCCGCTGGCGCTGGCCGCCGGACAACTGGAACGGATAGACCCGCTGCAAACGCGCAGGATCCGGCAGGCCGACATATTCCAGCAGCTCGAGCACCCGCTGGCGGCGTTGCTGCTTGCTGGTCACGCCGTGATCGAGCAACACTTCCCCGATCTGCCGCCCGACGCTCAGCAGCGGATTAAGCGCGCTCATGGGCTCCTGGAAGACCATGCTGATATGCCGACCGCGAAGCTGACGCATCTGTTCTTCGCTCAGACCGGCAAGGTCCTGCTGCTGGAAGTGGATATGCCCGGCCTCAGGCGCCATGCCGGTCGGCAGCAGGCGCAGAATCGCGCTGGCAAGCATGGACTTGCCGGAGCCGGACTCCCCCACCACGCACAGGCACTCCCCCGCATCGATATGCAACGACAGGCCGTGCAGCGCATGACTGCGATCAGCCCCTTGGGGCAACGGGATACGCAGGTCGCTGACCTGCAACAATGGCGGATTGGCGATTGTCATGGCCGCCCTCCTTGTCTGCCCAATGGCTCGAAAGCGATCCGCAGCCCCTCGCCGATTCGATTGACCGCCAGCACGCAAAACATGATCGCCAGCCCCGGCAGCAGGCTCATCCACCAGGCCTGGCGCAGCATATTGCGCGAGGCATTGATCATGTAGCCCCAGCTCATGGCGTCTGGGTCGCCCAGGCCGAGAAAGGCCAGGGCCGCCTCGGTCAGGATCGCCGTGCCCATTATGAACGACATGGTCACCAGCAAGGGCGACAAGGCGTTGGGCAGGATCTGCCTGAAAATGATCGCCAGCGGTTTCTGCCCCAATACCTGGGCGGCCTGGACGAACTCACGCTGACGCAGGGTCAGGAACTCGCTGCGCACCAGTCGCGCTACCGGTGGCCAGGCCACCAGGGCGATGCCGATCACCACAGAGGTCAGGGACGGTTCCAGTACTGCGACCAGAATCACCGCCAATACCAATTGCGGAATGATCTGGAAAAACTCGCCCAGACGCATCAGGGCTTCATCGACCCAGCCGCCGGCATAACCGGCCAGGCCACCGATGATCAGACCCACCAGCAGCGTTGCCAGCGTCGACAGTGCACCAACGGCCAGAGACATCCGCGCGCCGTAGATCAGCCCGCTGACGATATCGCGGCCGAGCATGTCGCTGCCCAGCCAGTGCCTGGTTTCGGCAAATGGCGGCAACAGTGGCTTGGCTGTCATGGACCACGGCGAGTCGATACCGAGCCACGGCGCGGCCACCGCCAGTACTGTCAGCAACAACAAAAACAGGCCTCCGAGCACGGCGCTGCGCTGGCCCACGAAGCGGCGCAGTACCGAAGGTTGCGCAAAGAATTCAGCTTGGCTCATCAGTTCAGCTCCCACTGCCGGTGCGCGGGTCGAGCCAGCGGCAAATCAGGTCAGTCAATATGTTGAACGCCACCACCAGCACGGAAATGACCAGAAATACCCCTAGCAGCAAGGGGTAATCGCGTTGGCTCAGGGCGTCATAGAGCAGGCGGCCGATACCCGGCCAGGCGTACACCACCTCGATCAGCAGCGAGCCGCTGGCCAGTTGGCCCAATTGCAGGCCGGCATAGGTCACCACGGGCAACAGGGCGTTGCGCAGGACATGGTCGTAGAGAATGCGGCCGGGCTTGAGCCCCTTGGCGTTGGCTGTTCGCACGTATTCCTGGCCCATGACTTCCAGCACCGCCGCCCGGGCTAGCTGCACGTACAGCGCCAGGAACATGAAACTCAAGGACAGCGCCGGCAGCAACAAGTGGCTGGCATAGTCGCGAAACAGCGCCCAACCGTGCAGATCGGCGTCCACCGACGCCATGCCGAAGGCCGGCAACCAGTCCAGCAGCACCGAAAACAGCAGAATCAGCAGCAACGCCAGCCAGAACGACGGCGTCGCATACAGCACCATTGCGGTATGGGAGATCAGCCGGTCCAGATAGCCGCGACGGCGCTGGCTGCGGGCTGCGAGCACGCCCAAGGCCACGCCGATCAGCGACGACAGGACAAAGCCAGTGCCCATCAGCAACAGGGTCGCGGGCAAGCGCTCGGCAATCAGCGACCAGACACTGGCCTGGTTGCGATAGGAATAACCCAGGTCGAGCCGCGCAGCATGGCCCAGATAGGTCAGCAGCTGTTGGGCCAAGGGCTGGTCCAGGCCCATGTCATGGCGCAGTTGGGCGACATAGCCCGCATCATCGACTCCCGCCTCCCCGGCCATGAGCATGGCCGGATCGCCGGGGGCCAGGCGCACCAGCAGAAAACTCAGCACCAGCACCCCGACAATCACTCCCAGCCCGCGCCCCAGGCGACCGCCCAGATAGCTGAAGAGTGCTGTCATGGCGCACTTCGCTCCAGGTACACGGTGTCGTAGCTCTCGTTAAGGCTGGTGGCGGTTTGCAGCAGGTTCTTGACCTGGGTGTGATACAGCGTCGGGAAGCGCATCTCGAAGATCGGCGCCAGGGGCAGATCGTCGTTCAGATGGTGTTCCAGTTCGCTATACAGCGCCTCGCGTGTAGGCCCCGGGGTGATATCCGCGACTTTGTTCCACAGGGCATCGACCTGCGGGTTGCTGTAGCCGCCAACGTTATTGAAAGGTGTGCCCTTGACGATATTGTCCGAGCGATAGAGGTACGACGTGGTCAGGTACGGGTCGCCAATCTGGAAGACGAAGTTATAGCTCAGGTCGAAATCCCAGTTACTGACGCGCTGATACCAGGTCGCCGCATCGGAGGTCACCACATCGACCTTGAAGCCCAGGGGTTGCAGGGACTGCTTGGTGTACTCGGCCAGACGCTCCCACGCGCCGCCCTTTTCGCCATTGAGCAGGCGAATATGGGTCTTGCCGATATCCACGCCGGACTCGGCGATCAGAGCCTTGGCCTTTGCCAGGTCGTAGGTGTATTGCGGCAATCGGGCATCGTGAAACGGCGTACTGGAGGCGAATGGGCCCTGGGCGACTTTGCCGGCACCGAAAAAAATGTTATCGACAATAAACGCACGATTCAGCGCATAGAGAATTGCCTGGCGTACCTTGACGTTATCCAGTGGCGGCTTGCGCAGGTTGATCTGCAGGAACGCCAGACCAGCGTACAGCTCGTAACCCTTATCGCTACTGGCCACGCCTGGCAAGGCGCTCAGGCGGGCCAGGTCGGCATAGTCGGCATCGCCGCTGCGCAGCACCTGCACATCGTTGCGCTCGAAGGCTGCGGCCCGTGAAGAGGCATCGGGCAGTACATGGAAGACGATTTCATCCAGGTACGGCAGGCCTTTCTTCCAGTAATCCGGGTTCTTCACCAGTTTGATATAAGACCCGCGCTTCCACTCCTTGAACACGAACGGCCCGGTGCCCACCGGCTTGAGGTTGTAGGGGTTGCTGCGGTAGTCGGTGCCTTCGTAGAGGTGCTTCGCCGCGATAGGCCGTAAACCGCTGCCCAGGGCCGAGAGCAAGGGTGCGAAGGGTTTCTTCAGGTGAAACACCACTTGCAGCGGACCGGTCTTGTCGATGGACGCCACGTAGTCGTTAAAGATATCGGCCAGGCGCTTGTCGGACTGCGGGTAGAACTCCTTGAAGCTGAACAGGACGTCATCGGCGCTGAACGGCTGGCCGTCATGCCAGCGTACACCGTCCTGCAGATCGAAGGTGTAGGTCAGGCCGTCCGGGGCAATGGTCCAGCTGCGGGCCAGCACCGGCTGCGGCTTGAGATCGGTGTCGAAAGTCAGCAGGCCTTGCAGGACCTTGCCGCTGACGTACTGGGTGGCCACATGGGTGACCAGGCCGTGCATCAGCGATGGCGGCTCCGGCTGCGACACCAGGTTCAACACCCCGCCGGCTTGCGCATCGGCCCAGGCGGGGCTGGCGGTCAGGCAAGCGCTGGTCAACAGCGCGGCACTCAAAGCACGCATCGTCTTGCGCCAGCCTGATGAGCCGGACGGCGCGGAGCGGGGAAACAAAGTCGGCATGGGAACTCCAGGGCATTAGGCAATACGTGGAGATAGCAAGGCCTGTGCCACGGCTTGAAACCCTTGCCCCTGTTGGACTGGGCCCGGTTTTGGTCGGGCATGTGATGAAAATTGCACAGCGGTTTTTCCATGTTGCGGGAAAAGCAGCAGTGGCATGTGGTGATACCTGGGGGACCGGCTTCAGCCGGGAAGACGGATTCCCGGCTAAAGCCTGTCTCACAGGTCATACAAGCCCCCCGTTGAGACACTGGCACAAGCCTTGCGATACCTCTCTCATCCGGAGTGAGAGCACGTACATGACCTACGACTACCTGGGCAACCCCCTCGATACCGAACGCCCCACCACCGTCACCGCCATCAATGACTTCATAGGCGGCTTCCTCGCCTACGACCCCCGCGCGCTGACGATCATCGCCGCCGCCGATGCTGATGCCGATTCAGCACTGGCCAATGTCTTTGCCGGCTTACTGATGATGTTCAGCGAATCCCCGGAAGGACCGGAGCTGGCGGCGATCTACCAGTTGCGCGCCGAGGCGGCGCAACCACCTGAAGCCAGCCGCGCCGGGTTGTATCTGCAATTGCTGCGCGCCTGGCGTCTTGAAGACTTGCCTCGGGCAATTACCCTCAGCGAAAACCTCGCGACCACCTTTTCCCGCGACCTGCTGGCGGTGAAGCTCGCCCAGTACTTCTACTTCAACAGCGGCAACTGGCCGGCGATGCTGCGGGTGGCCGTGCAGGCAGCGGAGCACGCGGCCGATGTCGCCCATACTCACGGCATGCTGGCCTTCGCCTATGAGCAATGCCATCTGCTTGACCAGGCCGAAAACGCCGCCCGCCAGGCGTTGCATCTACTGCCCAGCGAGCCTTGGGCTCAACATGCCCTGGCCCACGTGATGCTGACTCAGGGGCGCATCGAAGAAGGCACGGCATTTTTTGAAGAAGTCAGTGACGGCTGGGACGGCTTGAACTCCTTCATGTACACCCACAACTGGTGGCATCTGGCGCTGTTCCATCTGGCCCGTGGCCGCCACGCGAGAGTGCTGGAGATTTACGACCGCCATGTCTGGGGCATCTTGCCTGAGTATTCCCAGGACCAGATCGGCGCAGTATCGCTGCTGACCCGCATGGAGCTGGCGGGCATTGACGTCGGCGAACGCTGGCAAGCCCTCGGTAAATATCTGTTGGCGCGGGTTGCCGATGCCGTACAGCCGTTTCTCAGCCTGCAATACCTCTATGGCCTGGCCCGGGCCGGGCACAGGGATGCCGCCGCCCAGTTGCTCCAGGCCCTCGACGAGCAAGCCAAAGCGGCGCCCTCTTACAGCCGTGGCGTCTGGCGCGACATCACCCTGCCTGTGGCCCACGGCCTGCTGGCCCATGCCCGTCAGGATTATCCGTCGGCCGCCAGCTTGCTGGGCGATACCCTGCCCGCCCTGAACGCCATTGGCGGCAGCCATGCCCAGCGCGATCTGTTTGCTCTGATCGAACTGGATGCCCGGGTCCGTGCCGGGGACTGGCAGGTAGCGCAGCAGACCCTGGAATTGCGCCGTCGCTATGATCCGTGGGATGTACCGACCAATCAGAGCCTGGAGCGGGTCTACGCAGCGTTGCATTTGCCCGGGGAAGCGCGACGGGCTGCGGGGCGGGTGACGCAGGCGTTGTCGGGTGTGATCCCGGCTTGATACCAATCGGGCGACACTACAACTTTATGATTGAAATGAAATCCTGTAGGAGCCGGCTTGCTGGCGATCGAGTGCGAAGCGCTCGCAATGGCATCGTTGGCTGATCTGACGCCATCGCCAGCAAGCCGGCTCCTACAGGGTTCTGCGTTGGCCGCGCGATAGCGCGGCCTGCGCTTCATTGCCCCCCGCGATAAACCCCGCGCGCAATCGCCCGTGCCACGCAATCCGCCGCAGCAGAACCCAACCGCCCCACATCTACCTGACGCCGAGGCCCGTTGGCTATCTCACACGCGCCGGATGCCAGGGCGAACACCGTGTCGCCGTCAAACGGCAGATGGGCCGGGCGCACGGCGCGGGCGATACCATCCTGGGCCATGATCGCCAGGCGTGTGCATTCGGCGGTGGTCAGGCGGGCGTTGCAAGCTACCACCACCAGCGTGGTATTGGCCCCGGCCTGCAAACGGCCCATGGCATCCAGGCGCGACAGCTCGGGAATGGGTTCGGCCACCTGCTGCTGAAAATCCGGGCGATGGCCGCCGAATTCACCGTCCACCTCCCAAGGCCAGGCCCAGAAGGTTTCGCCGTCAGGCATATAGACCGAGCCGATGGGGTTGGCCACGGCCAGGGCGGCGACGATCAGGCCATCGCCCAGATCCAGGGATGCCGACCCCAGGCCGCCCGGCAGGATCCCCGCCATGGCCCCTAC